>NZ_JBHXEM010000025.1:75298-91305 GCF_042724755.1 Kitasatospora sp. NPDC127067
CTCCCGGGGCCGTCGGCCCCCCCCCCCTGCCCGCCCCCCGTCCCACCCTGCTGCCTCACACCCACCCCCCCCCCCCCGGGGGGGCCCCCCCCCCCCCGGCCGGGGGGGGGGGGGCCCACCACGGCATCGGATTCCTGCGCGACCCAGCGGCGTCACCGGACAGCGGCCCGTGGCGGCGGCGCCACCGTGACGGACGCGGCAGCGGTGAAGGGCGGCACGCTGCACGTACTGTCCACCCTCAACCTGGAGCACCTGGACCCTGCACGCAACTACGTCACGCCCTCACAGGACGTGAGCCGGCTGGTCTACCGGACGCTGACCACGTTCGCCGCCGCGATCAGTAAGGCCTCGACCGAGGTCAACCGTCTTCTGAAGGGCCCTGCCGGTGGTGTTGGCCAGGTAGCAGCGGCCGCCCCCGTTCTCGAAGTACTCGCGCAGCACTCCGCCGGTCACCCCTGAGGCCGTGTCCGCACCGGCGGCCTCGGGGAGTTCGAGCCAGCTGTTGACGCGCACCAGGCCTTCGAAGGCCGCCCCGAAGTCGGCGACGAACACCGGCACGGCGGTCGCACCCGCCGTCACCGGGATCCTCAGGGAGGCGTCCTCCTCGATGTGGACGCCGGGAGACTTCGCCGAATCCGCCATCGAACACTCCAACCAGATCACGACGGGACAGGGACGGACCGCCTCAAGGCCGCCGTGCGCGAGGCAGGACCGAGGCGGAACCGCTCCACCCGAGCGTAGCGACTCGATGCCCCTCGGTGATCGACGTCCGCATCTCTCCACTGATGTCAGGTGGTTGATGCGGAGATACGGTGGGCCGGGCAGCGCCGGCCGGCCGCGGATCGGCCGACGGCCCTGCCAGGTGCCGGCGGGGAATCCCTCCATCCGGTCGATCGGTCTGCGGTCGTGGGTGGCGGCGCTGGAAAGCCGTCCGTGACCGAAGCCGAGGTGGCTCGTTGGCGGGACATGAGACTGGATGACCGGTGACCGAGCGACCCGCGCGTGACAGGGGCGCGGCCCGTCGAATCCGTCGCCAGGCGGCGCGCGCCGGGGTCGCCCGCGGTGCCGGTGACGCTGCGGCTGCCGCCGAGCCTGAGGCGACGCCATCGGACGACCGGACCAGAGCGTTCCTGGAGAAGGCCGCGTACGTCGTGGCACCGGGATCGGTCATCGTCGGCCTGCTGTACTACATCGGCAGGACCTACACGACCTCGTACTACGTCCACTTCGGCATTCCGACGAGCGATCTCGAGCTGTCGCGCGAGAGCTATCTGACGGTCAGCCCCACGGCCCTGTTCCTCCCACTCTGGGTGCTGCTCTGGTGCGTGCTCGTCGTCCTGGCGGTCTTCGGCCTGGTCCTGCACTGGCTGGCACGGCCGCGGGAGAAGCCGCTGTGGCAGCACGCTGCCGTCGCGTGCGCACTTGCGGGCGGCCTGCTGCTCCTGCTGGGATTCCCGGTCTTCACCGAGCCGGGCTGGTGGACTCGCGGAGCCCTGTCGCTCCTGGAGGCCGGTTGGCCCCGCGTGATCGTTCCTCCGCTGGTGGTGGCGCTCGGCGCCGCGCTGGCTCTGTTCGCGCTGCGCCTGCACCGGATCGGCCGCCGGGAGCGGGGCGCCCCGCCGGTCGGCGGACGGATCCAGCGGCTCGCCGGCGCCGTGCTGATCGGGCTGCTGACGATGAGCCTGTTCTTCTCCCTGGCGCGCTACGCGGACGAAGCCGGGGACGATCAGGCGGTCCGCGACTCGCAAGCCGGATTCGCGGACCGGGTCAGCGTCCTGATCTACTCCCGTTCTCCCCTCACCCACGATGCCCTCGGCATCTTCTCCGCGGACCTCGGCGACGCGGGCGGGCCGTACCGCTACCAGTACCGGGGGTTCATCCTGCTCGCCAAGTCCAGCGCCCGCTACTACCTCGTCTCGTACGACCGCCGCCAGCCCAGGGACGTGACCGTGGTCCTGCGGGACGATGAGGACATCCGCATCGAGACGCTCGGCTGACGCCTCAGCTCACCGTCGCCTCGGCCGAGGGCGCCTCGGGTGAGGACGTGGTCCCGGGCGATGGCGTGGTCTCGGGCGTGGGCGATTTCGAGTGAGACGACGGCGACGACGGTGACGGTGAACCCGAAGCCACGCCCTCACCGATCAGCTCGACGCGATAGTCCGCGTCGGCCGCCGACGTGTCGACGGTGAGCTCGGCGGTGTGCGTGCCGGCGGTGGTCGGCGAGAAGGCGACCGAGATGGTGCAGGTGTCCCCGGACTGAAGGGTCCTTCCGGTGCACGGGTTGTCGACCACCGAGAAGCTGCCCGCCGACAGGTGCACAGCCCCGATCGTCGTCCCGGTGCCGGTGCCGGCTTCGTTACTGGTGCCGGTGTTGTTTTCGGGCGGGGCGGTATGGGCGGAGAGGAGAACGGCCTTCCTGGATTGCCCGCCGAGCGGCGTGGCGGGAACCATCGCCTTGGCCACCGCCGTGCCGCCCTTGCTGCCCGGAAAGAGTGTGGCGATCGTGCTCGGATGAGAGCCGGGCGACCCGGTCGGCGCGGGCGTGTCCCCAGTGGGCTGGGCGGTTGCCGGAGTCGTCCCGCCGGAGGACGAGCCACCGCCGCCACCGCCGCACCCGGCTGTCAGCGCCAGCAGTACGACGGCCGTGGCTGCCCGCACCGCCCGCCCCGCACGAACAAGGTCCTGTCCACCAGGCATGGTCGCCTCCGCTCCGCGAGAAATGGGTCGCGGTCGAACCTTCGCGTACTCGCACGCCCGGGTAGCCTCAGCGCGCCTCCGTGGCACGCGTCATCACCCGCACGAGGGGCGATCAAGGCCGTTTGGAGGGGGCCGTCGGCGAGAGCGGCGGCACCCGTGAGGCAAGCCGATCACCGCGAAGGCCTCGACCGGCGGGCTCCTGTCAGGTGGTCAGGACGTAGCCGTGGCCGCCCGGGCTGTTCGGCTGCCCGAACTGCCACCGCCACCGTCGCCCGCCCCCCGCGCCGCGCCGCGATCGGCAGCCGGATTCAATCCAGGATGGGTCGCGCCCGTGCCGCTGAGGAATCATCCGATGGAACTCGCCACCCGATTCTCCGAGCAGTTCGGCGCGTTGCCCGACGGCGCGTGGGCGACGCCCGGGCGGGTCAATCTCATCGGTGAACACACCGACTACAACGAAGGGTTCGCGCTTCCCTTCGCCGTCGACACTGTCCGGCCCCCGGGACGCTGACCGCTGCCGCCCCGGACGAGTTGCAGCACTTCGAACCTCTCGACCGCGCCGCGCTGACACGCGACATCGACCGCTTGGCGGGCGCCTACGCCTCGCTCGGGATCACGGTGCACCGGCTACCGCTGCCGCGGGTGCCCAGCACGGCCTGGCCGTCTCGCGGATGCGAACGTGATGTACGCACGCGATCTGCTCCGGATGGGGCTGGCGTCCTTCGGCCAATGTGGGACATCGGGACTCGAACCGCGACCGGCGAACCGGCCCTGAACATCGCCGGCCTCTGGGTGGAGTTCACGCCCTTCATGGAGCCTGGCGGGCGAGCCACGGTGCGATTGGCACCTCTCGACCCCTCGCAGTGGCAGCACCTTCGACCCGGCCAAGTGATCACTATGCATGAGGACCGATCGGCGGCCGGAACGGCGGTTGTCCTGGAGGTTCACCGTCCGACGGCCGGCCGAGCCGGCCGCATAGAGGTGGGCGTCCAGGCTGGATGCGCTCGAAACCCGGTGCCACGGTAGTGAGAGCCATGCGAACATCGGCCGGTGACCGACGATGAGGAGCTGATTGCCTCCGACGTGATCGGTAGGCGGCTACTGCGGGTGACCGCGGCTTGGCACCACTGTGCCGGTGACGAGCCGTCGCTGCTGCATCTGTGGCTTCGTCTCGAAGGGCTCGGCCCGGTCCTCTTCCGCACACCCGGCACTGGCCTGTCGCTGAGGATCGACCAGCCGCATGAGCCGTGCTCGATGGAGCAATACGGCAGCGTCGTGGTCGTCGAGGATTCACCTGTGCTGTCGGTGACCCGCTTCCTCGGCGAGCCGGTCCGCTCGGTCCTTGTGCCGCCCGTCCACCACGTCACGGACAGGGGCGCCGGATCGGATGTCGGTCGCCGCTGAGACCATCCCGTCGTGACCCGAGCATGTGATCGGCGCCCCGATGAGACCACCCTCGCCGCCCTGCGCTCCGCGTTCCCGCCGGAGTGGCGGGAGCCCGCCCTGGGACACGGCGGCGTGATGGCATGGGAGGCCGCGAACGGAGTGGCGCTCCCGGAGCCCTACCGAACCTTCGTCGCGGAGATCGGCAACGGCAGCAGTCTCGGGCCTGCCGAGGACGGAGGGCTCCAACCCCTCGGGTGGCTGCCCGCGAGCTGGCCGGACCTGGGGCCGCGCCTGCCCGGCGAACCGTTCCCGCTGGACGACGCCTGGCTGTGGGAGGACGACGGCGAGGCCGATCCGGACGATCCGCGCATCCACGCCGCCTTCACCCACGGATCGGTGGTCCTCGGCTCGCACGACGGCCACTCGTTCTGGCTGTTGGTGACGGCCGGACCCCACCGGGGCGAGGTCTGGATGGTGTCCGACGTCGGCGCGATCCCCGTACCCGGCGCCGAGGCCTGGGACTTCACGGAGTGGGTCGGGCACTGGCACTCGGGCGACGGCTGGCCGACCTGAGCCGGACGCGGAATCCGGAACCCGTACGCCGACCCCTGCGGAATCAGGGGCAAGCACGCACGCAGACGTCGCACGGTATCTAGCCGCACCTTCCCGGGCCCGACGGCGTCCACGATCGAACCGATTGAGTGGAAGGCCCAGTACTGGTTGAACGCGAGCCCCTCGGAGACCGCCGCCTCGACGAGCGCCGGCAGGAACTCTTGCTCCGGCCGGGCGTACAGGCGGGCGTCGGCCGCCGGCCGGCTCCCGCCGTCGGGGGGAGCCGAGCGCGGAGGCGGTGTCATAGTCGGCCACCAGAGGAGTGAGTCCGGCCAACTCGGCGAAGACCAGCTCCTGACGGTAGGTCCGCGCCGGCCCGGACGACGACTTCCCGTCGGCTCTCTCCACGTGGCGGAACGACTGGGACGTACCGTCCCACCTGTACCTGACAGTCGCCGACAACCGGCTGCTGCTCGACCTGGACGACGGGCGGGACGTCGAGCTACTCCAGGAGGAACTCAGGGCCGGTGCTCCCGGCGGGTGCGTGGTGCTCCAGGAGGCCCTACCGGGACCGGAGCACGCCTGGCTGCCGGGGACGGGCGGCGGCCACATGTGTGAGGTGGTCGCTCCCCTTGTCCGGCGTGGCGGCGAACAGCCCGGTGCGAAGTCCCCGTCGACCGCCCGATCAGTCAGTCCAATGTCACGGCTGCGCCCGCCGGGCAGCGACTGGCTGTATCTGAAGCTCTACTTCGTTGCGGACGGATGCCGAGGTGCTGTCGAATACCGCCGGTCGGCGGCAAAGCGCAGGCAAAGTACGATCAGTGCGCTCGGTCCTCGGTGATGTTAGGAGTGCCCCCGGATGGTGTTCAAGCGGCTTCTCGGTGCTTTGGGCGTCGGCGGACCCACCGTCGACACGGTGCTGTCCACCCCGACCGTCCATCCCGGCGGCACCGTGCACGGCCAGGTCGACCTGGTCGGCGGCAGCCGGGACGCCGAGATCAACGGCATCACGCTCTGCCTGGCCGCCCGGGTCGAGGTCGAGCACGAGGACGGCGAGAGCCACACCGTCAAGGAGTTCGCCCGGGTGCAGGTCTGCGGCCCGCTGCGGTTGGCGGCCGAAGAGCAGCGCGCCGTCCCGTTCGCCTTCCCCGTACCGTGGGAGACGCCGCTGACCGCGATCGGGGGCCACCACCTGACCGGCATGGTGCTCGGGGTTCGCACCGACGTCGACATCGCAGGCCAGCTGGACCGCGGGGACACCGACCCGATCGCGGTGCAGCCGCTGCCGGTGCAGCAGCGGGTGCTGGAGGCGCTGACGGCGCTCGGCTTCCACTTCCACCGGGCCGACCTGGAGGCCGGCCGGATCCACGGCACGGGCCAGACGCTGCCGTTCTACCAGGAGATCGAGTACAAGGCGGCACCTCAGTTCGCCCGGCGCTGCAACGAGATCGAGCTGTCCTTCGTCACCGACCCGCACCGGGTCGAGGTGGTGCTGGAGTTCGACAAGCGCGGCATGTTCCACAGTGGCGACTCGGTGCGCACGTTCCTGCTGGACCATGCGGCCGGGAATCACGACCTGACCGGTACGGTGGACGGCTGGATCCGCGACGTGCTGGGCCACTGACCGCGCGCCTCGCCCCCGGCAGGAGTGGTGGTCGTCCTGCGCGGCGAGCGCCTCGGCGCCGGTAGCCAGGAGCGCGAGGCGGGGCGGGATCGCCGCCATATCGCACCGTTGTGGGCGCGTGCCCTCACCCATGCCCGTACCGTGCTTCGCGGTCCCCTGATGGGGCCGGTGCCCGTCCGGGACGACGCGCACCGGCCCTCGAAGAGAACCACCGGTCACCAGGCGTAGTGCCCGGTTCTGCCACAGGGTCGGATTCCATAACCACAGCAGGAGGACCATGTGGATCGTCGTCCTCAGCCACGTCACGCTCGACGGCGTCATGCAAGGGCCCGGCCGCGGTGACGAGGACACCCGCGACGGGTTCGCCCACGGCGGCTGGGCGGCCGAACGCGGCGGGGACGCCGCACCCACCAGGACGTCATGGCCTACTCACCCGAAGCCAGCAGTATGCGGTTTTCAGGCAGGCCACGTTGCCGCGCCCGGCCGAAGCCAGGCGCCTGTCCCGGAACGGGGCTTGATCAGAGGGCGTTTGAGATCTGATATGGGACGATCGGTCGGTGACTCGAGTCGTGAACCGTCACCGCTCCCTTGAGGAACTTGAGCGCGACCGGTGGCCAGCCCCATCGGGCGACGAAACCCGCCTGATGGCGACCGCACGCGGGCTTCGGCGCAAGCCGATCGGCGGCCTGACGGTCGAGGACCTGCGGCTGCTGATCGGGCAAGACATCGGTCTTGCCCACCTCCTACCGCTGGCGGTGGAGGTCCTGCGGAGCGACCCACTGGCGGAAGGCGACATGTACGAGGGCGACCTGCTTGCCGCCGTGCTCACCAGGAGTGCGCAGGTCTGGAGCGAGCACCCCGAACTCCGGCGGGATGTCCACCTGATCGTCTCGGAGTTGGCCGACGTGCCGCCGTACCTGAAAAGCAAGGTTGAGGGGTTCTTGGCTCTGTAGCTCGCCGACACCAACTGCCGCCTTTGGGGCCTGGAAGTGGCGGTGATAGGCGGTGTTGACCCGCTGGGTCGGTGTCCGCCGTACGTCGCGAGCGGGCTGTCCCCCGCGCTGCTCCCCACGCAACCCGAAGTCGCCCTCCCCAGCAGCCTGACAACCGGCCAAGAATGCACCAACCCCACCAGGAGCACTGACACCTCAGAGCTCGTCCTCATCTCCCCAGTCGACATTGCTCAGCGTCTCGCCGAACCGCTCCCGTGCCGCCTCCGGCCCGCAGCCGAAGGCGCGGCCGATGTACTCCCAGGTCATCAGGTTGCTGCGGGCCCTGCGGCCGGCCAGCAGCGCGGTCGAGCCGGCGGCGCGCTCGAACCGGGCGGCCGCACGGGCAGCGGCGTACGGCTTGCTCTCCATCAGGTCGCAGATCCGGTCCACCAGCGCCGCGACCAGTTCCTCGACCTCGCGCGGCACCACACCCTCGGCCAGGTCGACGTGCCACTCCCAGTCCGCGAACGGCCCGGTGGCCTCGCCCACCGCCTCGGTTGCCGAGTCGTCACCGAAGTCCAGCAGGTGCATGCGCTCACCCCGCCAGCCGCAGTTGCAACCACTGCGCACCGCGACGGCCCGAGGACCGTCCGCACCGTTGTAGAGCCACCAGGTCGTACGCCCGTCCGGCAACGGCGCCGGCTCGCTGCCGTCCGCCAACACCGCCACCGGGAAACCCTCGTGGCGCCCGCTCTCCTCAAACCATGGCATGCCGTGTCCCTCGCGTCCCTGGAGTACAGCACCAGGGTTCTCAGCCTGTGACGCAGTGTCAAGGCTTCGCGACAACCGGTGCGACCCGCAGCTCAAGGGGGCGCGCGCCAGCCGCCGCACGCTGGGCCGGGGGTGCTCAGGCAGTTCGGTGAACCGCTCGATCCGGGTGACCGTCCCATCGGCGACGATCCGCGATGAGGACGCCACTGGGCTCAGAACCGCACCCCGACGAAGTTCGGCACATCGGTGTGGCGAGCCCCTGCTCGCAGCGGGTACCTAGGAGGTGGTCCACGGCTGACCGTTCGCCCGGACGAAATGCGCCTTTGCGCCGGCGGGTGGGATACCCAACCTCCTCGCGATTCGCCGTACCAGCGGACGACATGACCGTCTCATTTTGCGGCGCAGTCCGGGCTGTCGCCGGCGAGGATCTTCAATGCCGCATGTCAGTGACCGTGCGCGCCTCAAGCAGTACGAGACTGTGCTGATCGGGCCAGGCGCCCAGGCCCGTTCGGTGGTGCGCTCGCGTCAGCCCAGCGGGGGGTGGATCAGCCGTCCGTGGTGGATCAGGGACACGGACTGCTTGAGGCGGCGAACGCGAATGCTGATCTCGTAGCCCCTGATGCCCTCGATGCGGGCCAGGCGGCTGCTGAGGTAGCGGTAGAAGTCGGGGGTGTCCCGGCAGATGACGACGGCCATGAGGTTGTGCCGGCCGCTGGTCGCCGCGACGAAGGCGCATTCGTCGTGCCGGCCGAGTTCCTCACCGATCCGGTCGAGTCCGGGCAGGTCGACCTGGAGCCAAAGGACGGCGTTGAGCTCGTAGCCGAGGCGTTCGGGCAGGATGTCGATGCCGTAGGCGAGGGAGCCGGAGGTCTCCAGGGCCTCCAGGCGGCGGGCGACTCGGGGTGTGGACCAGCCGGTGACCTCCGCCAGGCGGGTGTGGGAGACGCGGCCGTCCTCCGCCAGGGCCTCGAAGAGCGGGAGGTCCTCGTCGGCCGGGGCGAGCGGCGGCCCGGCGGCCGCAGGGCGCTCCGCCGTCAGCCGTCGCACCTGTTCGTCGGTCAGGAAGCGTTCCCCGCCGGCCCAGCCGACCGCGTCCGGGGCGCCGAACGTGTGGAGGAGGAGGTCGACGCTCATGTCGAGGACCGAGGCGGCGCGCGGGAGCTGCCGCAGCAGGACGTCGTCGCGCCCGGTGCCGACGGCCGAGCGGATGGTGCAGATGATCTCCGACCCACCGGAGGCGATGCTGGCGTAGCCGACCTCGGGTCTGCGGGCGAGGGAGTCGGCGACGGGCCCCACGGCTTCCGGGCGGCAGCGCAGCCGCGCGATCCACTCCGCATGCCCGTGGGCGGACGGGCTCCTCAGTCCGACGACGCGCAGGATCCCGCCGCGCCGCAGCGCGTTGTAGCGGCGGGCCACGGTCTGTTCGGACACCCCTACGACCTCGCCGAGGTGGCGGAACGAGGCCCGGGGGGCGCAGTAGAGCCCGTGGATGATTTTGCGGTCCAGGTCGTCAGGCACAGAGGAATCGTGACACACGGGCGGACCAGAATGGAGGTTCTGGTACGTCTGCCGGGATCGCTTGGGGATTCCTCGCCCGTGGGGCCGAAGCTTTCCTGTGCCCCCAGCAACCGGTGCCCGCGCGGCATCCCGCAGTCGAAGGAACCACCCCGTGAACTCCGCAACGGTGCAGCGCCCCGTGGCCGGACGAGGCGTCACGCTCGTCATGGCCTGTCTGGGCGTCTTCGTCGCCTACCTTCCCGTGACCACCGTGTCGGTGAGCCTGCCGGCGCTCCAGCGGGCGTTGGGCGCCTCGACCTCCCAACTGTCCTGGGTCTCGGACGCGTTCGTGCTGCCGATGGCCGCGCTGATCCTGACCACCGGGGTGTGGGGCGACGTCCACGGCCGCAAGCGGGTGTTCCAGGCGGGCATGGCGTTCTGCGCACTGGGCGCGGCCGTCTCGCTGACCGCGGACTCGGTGCAGTGGCTGTGGGTCGGGCAGGCGGCCTCCGGCCTGGGTGCGGCGGCCCTGCTGCCCACCACGCTGGCCCTGATCAGCCACGCCGTCCCCGACCACCGGGAGCGCGGGAGGTTCATCGGCCTGTGGGCGATGTCCATGCTGGCCTCGCTGGCCCTGGGACCGCTGATCGCCGGGCTGCTGCAGCAGCACGTCGAGGTACGTTGGATCTTCCTCCTGCCCATCCCTGTGTCGCTGGTCGTTTTGGTCGTCGCGGCCTTCCTGCTGCCGGACTCCCGGGCGCCGCACGGCCGGCGGCTCGACTGGCCCGGGCAGATCAGCGCGGCCGTCACGGTCACCGCCGTCGTCTACGGCGTGATCGAGGGCGGCGCCGACGGCTTCGGTACCCCCTCCGTGGTGGCGGCCCTGGTGATCGGCGCCGTGAGCGCGGTCGCGTTCGTCGTCGTGGAGCGTCGCAGCAGCAGCCCGATGCTCGACCTGGCCCTGTTCCGCAGTCCCGCCTTCGCCGCCACGTCGCTGGTCGCCATGATCAGCTTCCTGGGGCTGATCGGCTTCTTCTTCGTCCTGAGCCTGTACTTCGGTCTGGTGCAGCATCTGAGCACGTGGGAGGCCGGGCTGCGGATGGTTCTGGTGTCCGGGACCTCCCTGGTCGTGGGCGTCCCCGTCGGACGGCTGATGCACCGGGTGTCCGCTCGGGTCATGATCACCACCGGCCTGGTGCTGATGGCGGGCTCGCTGCTGTCGCTGATCGGCGTCGACGCGGGCACCTCGTACGGGTCGCTCGCCTGGCGCCTGGTCCTGCTCGGCCTCGGCATCGGCGCCGTCCTCACCCCGATGACGGCCTCCGCGGTTTCCTCCGTACCGCACCACCTCGCCGGCATGGCCGCCGCCGGGAACAACGCCTTCCGCCAGCTCGGCGGCGCCCTCGGCCCCGCCGTGCTCGGCGCCCTGCTGACCACCCGCGCCCTCGACGCCCTGCCCGGCCGGCTCGCCGACGCCGGCGTGCCGGCGGAGACCGGCGGCCGCGTCCTCGCCGTCGCCCGGGAGCAGGGCCTCGGCGCCGTGGCCGGGCTCGACCTGGGCCCTGCCACCAAGCCGGCCCTGAGCGCACTCAGCGGCTCCTTCCTCGACGGCCTCCAGCTCTGCCTGGTCGTGTCGGCCTCGCTCGCCCTGCTGGCGGCCGTCGCCTGCGCCGTCCTCCTGCGGCCCGCCGTGCCCGCCGGCCGTCCTGGCGCCGGGGCCCCGGCTCCGCAGACCGCCGCCGTTCCCGTCCCTGTGGGCAGCGCGTCCGCCTGAAGCTTGTTGCGGAAGCCCGGGTGCGGGCAGGTCACCTGTGCGGCCTGACCTGCTGGTTTCATCCGGTTCGGGCGAGGTTGTGCATGTGGGCGACGGCCTGCACCACGTGGTGCAGGCCGGGGCCCCTATGTGGGGGGGGGGGGGGGAAGATGTTTTCAATCAATAGGGGGGTGGGGGTGTGGACGCGGGGGGCCCCCCCCCCCCCGGTGGTGCAGGCCGTCGCCCTTCTGTCGGCAGTCGCGGAGAATCTTGTAGACCTTCATGCGGGCGAAGGTGTGCTCGACGCGGGCGCGCACGCGGCGGTGTTCGGCGTTGTCCTCCTCCTGGGCCCGCAGGAGGGGACGGTCGGAGCGTCTGCGACGAGGGACGACGAGGCCGGTGTTCGGGTCGGCGCCGTCGGCGAGCACGGTTGCGTCCGCACACGTGGCGGGCACCACAGCCGCGCACCACCGGGCCCGTTGCCACCCCGGCTCGCGGCACCACCCGCACCCCTCGAACTGCCGCACCCGCAGACCCGTGAACGTCTCCACCAACACCGGCTCAGCCCGCAGCACCCCACCCATACGGGAGAAATGGCCAGTCTCGGACCTTCCGCAACAAGCTTCAGAGCGCGCCGCCGAGGAGGACGCGGTAGACGATCGTGGCGCCGTCGGTGCTCACCTCGGTGCAGAGTTCACGGCGGTCGATCAGCCAGCCGTTCGCCTCGCACCGCTGCCGGGGCCGGAGCCGGTCGGCGGCCTGCGCCATCGGCACGTCGGGCGGGCCCACCAGGTAGAACGTGCGCCAGCAAGTGGCGCTGTGGCCGTTGCCGCAGCCCTGGCCGGTGCCGATGGTGGTGTAGCCGGGCGGCGGCTGCGGCACGGCCTTCGCGGACGGGACGTCCGCCTCGTGGAAGAACACGAGCGCCAGCAGCGGGGTCGCGGTGAGGACAAGGGCCAGCTGGCCGTGGAAGGCGATGCCCACCGCCCGGGACCAGCCGACCGGGCGCCCGGCACGCGAGCCGGCGATCCCGCGCTCCAGCCACAGGCCGACCAGTACGGCCAGTTCGGCGAGCGGCGTGTAGAGCAGGTACAGCTCGGCCTCGCTCCGCACCTGCAGCAGGTCGGACGCCACCGCGAGCACCAGCGCCAGCCAGAGCAGCAGCACGGCGGCAACGGGCACCCGCAGGGGCGTCGACCGGGCGCGCAGCACCCAGTGGACGAGCGGCAGCAGAGCGAACAGCACCCCGACAACGGCCCACACCACGATCCGAACCCCTCCCCGCAGCGGGCGACGGCGCCCTGGAAAACCGGACGCCTGGCTACCGGCCCTCGGTTCCGGCACGCAGAAGGCCGCCGGAGGAACGCCGGAGGCCAGGAGCCGCAGCACCGGCACGTCGTGCAGCAGGAGCTGACGAGCGGGCAGGCCCGGCTGGGCGGGAGGCGTGATGGGCCGCGGCACGACGGGGGACGGGTGTGCATGGGGTGTGGGCGTCCTTCAGCCATCGGTGCAGGGGAGTGGTCACGCCCGGGCTGCCCCGCCATCGTCAAGGCAGCAGCACGGCCGCAGGCCAACGGCGTCCGTACCCGCCGTCCGGCTGAGCACGCCGGCCCTGCCGACGAGCGCCTCGCTGACGTGCCCGCCGTCCGGCTGAGGGCTGTGCCCGGCTCAGCGCGACCAGTAGGTGTCCTCGATGTCCGGTCGCAGGGGCGACAGCGGGCGGGCCCGGTCCGGGGCGTACGCGACGTCGCCGCCGCTGACGGACATGGTGAGGGTGACCGTCCGGTCCGGTTCCGGCGAGAGCGCAACCCAGACGGCGATTCCCTCCGAGGTTTCGGCGTTGAGGTAGTCCGGGCCCTCGTCCGGGGCGCTCGGGGTCCAGGCCGACGGTTTCTGCCGGAGGCCGCGCCGCCGCCACTCGGCCTCGATGCCGTCCCGCAGCTCCTGCCGATGGGACGCGCTGATCCTGGTACGGGCGGTGAACCGACGGTCGACGGTGGACAGCTTGCTCGGTGTGCCGTCCGGACGCGGCTCGTACCGCCTGACGGTACAGCCCCTGTCGCTCAGCACGAGGTCAGGGCTCAGGCCCCCCAACGTGTCACGGATGGTTTGCTCGCTGAGCGCGTGGAACTGCTCCGGGGTGTGGCGGACGATCTCGGGTCCGGGCTTGGACGCGTAGTCGTCGGCGCCGATGAACCACCATGCAGCGATCTGGAACGCGAACGTCACCCCGATCAGGGCGACAATGATCGCCGCCACCACCAGAGCCGCCTTCACCAACGACTTGCCCAACAACCCCAACCCCCTGCCGTGCGTCGTACCGCCACCGTATGCGCGCGACCCGGCGCGACTCCTGAGCATCCGTACTCAGAAAGGCCACCCGGTGCTGCCCGCCCTCAGCCGTAGCGGCGGAGCGGCCAACGGCCAACGGCCGGCGGCCGGCGGCCGGCGGCCGCTTCGAGCGGGACCGATGGGGGAGAGTGGGCAGCGCGCGCCGGTGTACTCCTGGAGGTGTGGCGCTTCCGTTCGTCTCCGTCTCCGTTGCCGCTCGCCGCGGCCCGCCGGTGTCGGGCGGCGATGTCCGCATCGACTTCGACGCTGGTGATGTTGTCCTCGCCGAGGCGGTCGGTGCGGGCACGATCCTCACCGTGCACGTTCCGGCACGGGAACCGGGCTGCGAGGTGGCGGCCCGTCAGGACGCCAGGCCGGCAACCCGGTCGGGCGCCGCGTCAGGCCAAGGTATGGTCACCGCGAGGGGGTGATACCCCTGTGCACGAAACACTGCATTCGGCTACGAACCCACGGGGGTCCTTGTGTCCATGGTTCGATCCACCGTCAGGATTCCGCTCGCGGTGGGCGCGGCCGCGATGGCCGCGACCGTCGTCACGGGGTGCTCCTCCGGCACGTTGACCGCATCCGGCAAGTCGGCGGCCGTCACCGCCACCTCTGCCACGTCCCCGGGCACCGCCCCGGTGGACGCGCCGACGCTCCCGACGTCCGGCACACCGGCGTTCGGCACCCCCAGCAGCACGCCGACCGGCCCTCCGCTGCTCACCGGAGTGGACCTGCGCGCGTCCCTGCCGACCGCCGCGGTGCTGCCCGCCGGGTGGACGATCAAGGGCAACGGCAACCAGGTCGACACCGGCACCACCCTCAACGAGTACCGGGCCGACCCGCCGCAGATCACGGAACCGTGCAACCAGATGCGTCTCGCCGGGACCCTCTTCTCCCAGGGCTACAAGGTCTCGGGCGCGATGAACGAGGTCTACGACGGGGAGCACATGGTCCAGGTCTACCTGGCCGCCTACCGCCCCGGCGACGCGGCCAAACTGCTCGGCGACCTGAGGGCGTACGCGGAGCGCTGCAAGACCTTCACCGGGAAGAGCGTGGACGGTGCCCCGATCCCGATGACCGTGACGTTGCAGCCCGTGCCGGGGCTCGGTGCCGAGGCCTTCGACATGAAGAGGGTGCCCACCGGCCCGTACAGCACTTCGGAGATCGTGACGACCCGGATCGGCGACCGGGTGCTGTTCCTCAGCGGCGACGACATCCTGGGCCGACTGCCGAACATCATGCAGCTGGCGGTGCCGCTGGTGAAGAGCATCAAGTAGGAGTCCCGGCCCCGCCCGCGCCACGGTGGCGGGGCGGGGACCCGCCAACCACCCTCGATGACAGTCGTGAACCGACTTCCAGCTGCCGAAGCGGGATGACAGGCCCCGCCAGGGAAGGCCGGTCCGCCGCCGGAACAGCATCCCGTTGACCACACGACGGTGGCATTACCGGCGTCCACCCCGCCCACGATTCGCCGGCGGCAGCGCCACCACCGCCGGCACGAAGATCATCGCCGGGGACACCGACGGTGCCTGGACCTCGACGGTGTCGTGGAACGGCTCCTACTGATGCGCCAAGTGGTGGAACAAGGCGACGGACGAGCTGGGCAAGAGCGACGCCTGGCAGAGGCTCGGACCCACACCGTGACCGGTGCGGACTCCGACCGGAGCGGCACACCAAGGACTGGTGGTCTCGCCGACGAGCAGGCCAGGGCAACAGGCCAGCCACAGACATCCTCCGACGGTGACGGCGCCGGGGAGACGGCTGCGCACAGGAACGGCCCTCTCCGGCTGTAGCTCACCACCGGTTCAGGAACGCGCGCAGCCGGCCGCGTTGGCGGGGGTCGTCGGCGAGGCCTTCGGCCAGGACGTCGCGGTCGACGTACGGCTCGACCGTCGCCATCAGCAGATCGTGCAGCAGGTCCCGGTCCAGCGCTTCGACTTCCCACTGCACCGGATGCCCGCTCGCCTGGCAGGAGCCATCCCCGCGCGGGCGGAGCGGACGGCAGGATTGGCGGGTGATCGGGGCCGACGGCCGGGGCATCTCCGTGCTGGCGAGGCGGACACTCCCTGACCTGCGGCGCAGCAGTGCCTTTGCGTGTTCGTGGCTGCGGTGGAGGGGTCGGTTGGTTGTGCTGTTGTGGTGCGAAGGAGCGTGGGCTCATCGTGCCACGTGCTGCGTACGGCGGCTCCGAACTCGTCCTTCCCGGTAGGCGTCTGTGTGGTGGGGGAGGACGACGTCCCGGCGCTCGCCCTCCCTGAAGCCTCCGCACGAGACCGGAGCGGGCAGGTCCGTGTGCCTGCGACTGCTGCCGCGCCTGTAGGCCGACGTCGAGCAGAGGGTTGCCGAACTCGTCCGGGCAGCGAACCCCTCTCTGTCAGCCTTGGGTGAGACATCCCGCTTTGTCGGGTTAGCCTGAGGGGGCCCGAGTAGGAGTTCCACCCCTGATGACCAGCAGTAATCC
>NZ_JBHXEM010000026.1:0-88210 GCF_042724755.1 Kitasatospora sp. NPDC127067
CGCCCGTCCCCTTCACCCGGGGGCGGGCGCCCGGCGCTCGCCGTACCATGGGCCGCGTTCCGGCGGGCGAAAGGCGCCGGTGGTCGGCTCGGCGAGGGAGAAGAGGGCGGTGCTACGGGGCTTCGGCGATCTGGAGGCCGAGATCATGGACCGGTTCTGGTCCTGGGGCCGGCCCGCCACGGTGCGCGAGGTGGTGGACGACCTCCAGCGGGAGCGGGCGGTCGCGTACACCACCGTCACCACGGTCGCGGACATCCTGCACACCAAGGGCTGGCTGCGTCGCGACAAGGTCGGCCGCGCCTGGGTGTACGAACCGACCTGCACCCGCGAGGAGTACACCGCCCGGCTGATGCACCAGGCGCTGGAGACCACCCCCGACCGGGCGGGCGCACTGCTCCACTTCGTCGGCCGGATCAGCGGGGACGAGGCCTCGGCCCTGCTCGCCGCCCTCGAACAGGTGAAGTCCCGGGGCCCTGAGTGACCCTCGCGGTGCTCTGCCTCCACCTGCTGGTGACCGGCGTCCTGCTGCCCCGCCGGCTGGCCGGCTCCGTCCGGCTCCAGGCCCGTCCGGCGACGGGCGCGGCGCTCTGGCTCGCCCTGATGGCCTCGTTCACGGTGGCCCTGCTGCTCACCGCGCACCACGCGGTGGAGCCCTTCACCCACCGGCCGGCCGGACTGCTCGGCCTGCTCGGGTTGCTCGACCTGTTCGGCCTGTTCGGGCACCCCCCGCACGGCGAACCGACCGGGCCGGGTCTGCCGCACACCCACGACTGGTGGCTGCTCACCGTCGGCGGGGCCCTGTTCGCCGCCCTGGTGACGGCCGTCGGTCTGCGCACCGGACGGGACCGGCGACGGCATCGGGCAGTGCTGGACGTGGTCGGCGTACCGGACCGGCGCTGGGACGCGCTGGTGCTGGAGCACGGCCGGCCGGCCGTCTACTGCCTGCCCGGGCGCCGCTCCCGGGTGGTGCTGTCGCGCGGGGCGCTGCGGCTGCTGGACGAGCGGCAGCTCGCGGCGGCCGTCGCCCACGAACACGGGCACATCCGCGGCCGCCACCACCTGTTCCGGCTGCCGGCCGACACCTTCGCGCTGCTGCTCGGGCCGCTGCCGCTGGCCCGGCTGGGGCGCTCCGAGGTGGCGCTGCTGCTGGAGATGGCGGCGGACGACACGGCGCTGGAGCGGGCGTCGCGCGACGAACTGGCCTCCGCCCTCTGCGCGTTGGCGACCGGCGGACCGGCTCCGGCCGCCGGGGCAGAGGCCGGCGGGGCCGGGGCTGGGAACGGGGCCGAGGCCGGCGGGGCCCTGGGGGTGGCGTCCACCGGGGTACTCGCCCGAGTCCGGCGGCTGGCCCGGCCGGGGCCCGGACGGCGCCGGCCGGTCTGGCGGTTCGGGGTGTCGGTGCTGCCGCTGCTCCCGTACCTGCTGGTCTGCGCGCCGCGCCCCTGAGACACCCCGGGGCTCCCCCGCGGGCCCGTCGGCGTGGGGGTGCCGACGGGCCCCGGGTGGGGGCGGGGTGGGGGTCCGTGGGATTTGCCGGGACTTTGACCCGCGCGGGCGAACCCGCGGGTCGAAGTCGTGCGTTCGGGCCCGCATGTCCGGACCGGCACGTCCGGACCAGTACGTCCGGGCCGATGCGTCAGGACCGGTGCGTCCGGATCCGCGGGCCCGGACCGGCGGGGCGCCGCTACCGGTGCCGCAGGTACGCCCAGGCGGTCTCGCGCAGGCGGTCGTGCAGCCCGTCGTAGGCGCGGGCCCGGCCGAGCAGGTTCTTCGGCAGCTTGGCGACCATCGTGTAGTTGGTGTCGCAGACGTTCGCCGCCGGAGCCAGCCCGGCCTGACTGACCAGTTGGTAGGCGTCGAGCTGGTCGAGGCCGAGCAGTTCGCCGGTCCAGCCGACCAGGTCGTGCTGGCTGATCCGGAACGCGTCCTCCAGCGGACGGGCCGAGCCGGTGCCGATCAGGAAGTCGTCGTTCTCCAGCCGGGGCCAGGCCGGGCCGCCGCCCTTGATCAGGTCGACGATCACGGTGGTGCGCATCGCCGCCTCCACCGCCGTGCCGCAGACCTCGCCCTCGCCCTGACGGGCGTGGCCGTCGCCGATGGCGAGCAGGCCGCCCTCGGCGTTGACCCGGAAGTAGGCGGTGGTGCCGGCCCGCATCTCGGGGGTGTCCAGGTTGCCGCCGTGCGCGCCCGGGGTGATGGAGGCCAGCACCTCGCCGGCCGCCGGGGCGACGCCGACCGTGCCGTGCATCGGGTCGAGCGGCAGGTCCACCGTGAAGTCGCCGGTGCGGGCCCGGAACCGGCAGACGCCCGACTTGACGTCCAGGTCGTAGACCCAGACCCGCTCCTCCAGGGCCGGGTGGAGCATCGCGGTGGAGTGGGTCGCGGTCAGCGCGCCGAAGTGCGGGAAGGTGCTGGAGATGCCGTACTCCCGGGCCGGGGTGATCTCCACGAAGTGCACCGCGAGGACGTCCCCGGGCTCGGCGCCGGCCACCGCGATCGGGCCGGTGACCGGGTTGAGGTAGGGGAAGACGCACACCTGGCTGGGCAGGTCGCCGGTGCCGCGCACCTTGCCGCCGAAGCAGTCCTCGGTGGTCAGCTCGATGACGGTGCCGGGCCGGACGGTGACCAGCGGGTCGCGGCCGCCGAAGGTGTAGGCGTAGTCCTCCGGGGTCGGGTTCAGCCGGACGATCTCGGGCAGGCTCACTTCTTCTCCTTGGCGGTGGCGGCGTTCGGGGCGGCGTCGGTGGTGGCGGCCCCGTCGGTGGCGGCGTCGTTCGTGGCGGCCCCGGTGCGGGCGGCGGCACCGTCGGTGGCGGCCTCGGCCTCGGCGACGGCCGGCCGGGGCTTGCGCCCGGTCGCCGTCAGCCCGGCGAGCACGATCCCGCCGACGAGCAGCCAGACGAAGCCGAGCCGCTGGGCCGCGATGTTGGCGTTGACGACCACGTACGCGAGGATCGCGAAGCCGAGCGCCGGAGCGATCAGGTGCCGCCAGTAGTCCTTGCTGCGCCTGCGGACGAGGTAGTGGACGACCACGGCGACGTGCAGGACCAGGAAGGTGGTCAGCGCCCCGAAGTTGACCAGGGTGCTGAGCAGGGTGATGCCGTCCTCGCGCGAGGCCATGCAGAGGCCGAGCACCAGCGAGATCGCGGCGGTCAGCAGGGTCGCGTTGACGGGCACCCGGCGGGTGGGGTGGATCCGGGCCAGGAAGGCGGGCAGCTGGCGGTCGCGGGCCATCGCGTACAGCAGCCGGGAGGTGGCCGCCTGGGCGACCAGCGAGTTGGCGAAGCCCCAGGCCACGGCGGTGGAGGCGGCGGTCAGGGTGGCGAGCCAGCCGCCTGCGGCGGTGCGGGCCGCGTCGTAGAAGGCGGTGCCGTTCGGGTCGCCGTCCCGGATCAGCGCGTCGGGGTCGGCGACCAGCAGCGAGGCGACCCAGGTCTGCACGATGAACAGTGTGCCCGCGAGCAGCAGTGCGGCGACCATGGACCGGCCGATGGCCTTGGCGGAGTCGCGGTTCTCCTCCGAGAGGGTGGAGATGCCGTCGAAGCCCAGGAAGCTGAGCACCGCGATCGAGACCGCCCCGAAGGCCAGGCTCCACGAGAAGGTGTGCGGGTCGTACAGCGGGGTGAAGTCGAAGCCCCGGCCCTTGCCGTTGGCCAGGGCGATGACCCCGACCACCACGAACAGGGCCAGCACGACGAGTTCGCCGATCAGCATCGCCTTGTTGACCCGGTTGGTGGTCTCGATGCCGAGGTAGTTGACCACGGTGTTGAGCAGCACGAAGCCGATCAGCCAGAGCCAGACCGGGATGGACGGCACCAGCGAGTTCATGGCCACGCCGGCGATCAGATAGAGCAGTCCGGGCACCAGCACGTAGTCGAGCAGGATCATCCAGCCGGCCAGGAAGCCGACCGGGGCGGCGATGCCGCGGCCCGCGTAGGTGTAGACCGAGCCGGCCATCGGGAAGGCCCGGGACATCTGGGCGTACGACAGGGCGGTGAACATCATCGCCACCATGCCGAGGACGTAGGCCAGGGCGACCATGCCGCCGGAGCCCTGGAAGACGCCGCCGAAGATGCCGAACGGTGCGATCGGCACCATGAACACCAGCCCGTAGACGAGCAGGTCGGTGAAGCGGAGCGAACGGCGCAGTTCCTGCTGGTAGCCGTAGCTCTCGATGCCCTGGGGCGCGGGCGTGTCGGCCATGGTGCTCTCTCTCCGTGACGACCCTGCGGGTGTGTGGGGAGACTGTAGAGGCAACTATTTCCAGATGGAAGGGTTTTGCCGCGGCATTCCACCTGACGGGAAGGAGGCACCCGCGGTCAGCGCGGCAGCACCGCGAAGCCGAGGCCCTCGGCCCGGGCGAGGTGGATCCGCGCCCGGCCCGCACCCTCGCGGCGCAGCAGCCGGCCGGCCGCCGCCAGTAGGCCGTCCGGGGCCAGCGCCCCGCGGGCCGCCAGGTCGGCGAGCAGGTGCAGACCCTCGTACAGCCCCACCGCGTAGGCGTCCAGGACCGGCGCCCACGGACCGCACAGCGCCCGGTGCCGCTCGGCGAGGCTCTGCCGGCACTCCTCCGCCAGCGTCGCGAAGGAGGGCATCGCGGCGTAGAGCGTCCCGGTGTCGTCGCCGCCGAGCGCGAGCAGGCCGTTCTCCTCCAGGGCGCCGGAGAGCCGCACCAGCGTGCGGTCGAGCCCGCAGCGCCGCAGCGCCCGGTTGAAGTGCACCAGGTCACGCCCGATCAGACTGAGCAGCAGGGCGTCCGCGCGGGCGGCGCGCAGCGCGTCCAACAGCGGGTCGAGCATCTCCTCGACCGCCCCGAACGGGACCCGCCGCTCCAGCACCACCCGGGCACCGGCCCGCGCCGCGAGACCCTCGGCGGCCCGGTGGACGGCGCGCGGCCAGATGTAGTCGTTGCCGATCAGCGCCCAGCGGCGGATCCTGTGACGCACCGTCACCTCTCGCACTGCGGAGCCGAGTTGACGGTACGGGTCGATGCCGGTGCAGAGCACGCCGGGCAGCCGGGAACCGCCCTCGTGCGGCGGGGTGAAGACGTACGCGACGCGGCCCGCGGCGACGCTCTCCACCGCCCGGTGCACATCGCTGGTGTGGCACCCGGCGAGCGCGTCCAGCGCCCCGGCGTCCAGCAGCCGCCCCACCTCGCCGGCGACCCGGCCCGGCGCTCCGCCGCCGTCCACCAGCACCAGCTCCAGCGGGCGGCCCCGGACACCGCCGGCCGCGTTGACCTCGTGCGCGGCGAGCAGCGCCCCGTCCAGCGCGGACGGGCCGGTGAGACCGAGCGGGCCGGACTGCGGCACGACGAGGCCCACCCGAAGCGCCGCCCCCTCCCGTACCGAGTGCAGCGCGTCGAGCGGATCGATCAAGCTCACCTCGACGCTCACGGTGCGAGTATCGTCGTACCGCCGATATCGGGAAAGGCCGGAGAGGGAGCGTCCGATGACCGCAGCTGGTGCCGCGCCGGGGATCGACACCCGTCCCGGTGATCCCGTCGGCCCGGCCGCGAACCGGTCCCCGGGTGAGTCCGCGGGCGCGTCCACGAGTGAGTCCCCGGGCGACCGTCCCGCCGCCCCCGAGCCGCTGCTGGTCGAGCTGGTGACGCTGGCCCACCGCCGGCTCTCCGGCGGCCTCGCCGCCGCCCTGGCCGAGGAGGACTGCACCGTCGACCAGTGGCGGCTGCTGCGCGCCCTCGCGGACGGCCGGGGGCACGCGATGGGAGAGCTGGCCCAGGCCCTGCTGATCCCGCAGGCGAGCCTGAGCCGGCTGGTGGACTCGCTGTGCGACTCCGGCTGGGTCTACCGGCGCCAGGACGACCAGGACCGCCGCCGGATCACCGCCCACCTCTCCCGCCAGGGCCGCACCCGGCTGACCCGCCTCGACGCCCTCGCCGCCGCCCACGACGCCGCCGTCCGCCGGGCCTGCGGCCTCACCGACCCGGCGCACCTGCTGCAGCGGCTCGCCGCGCTCTGACCGGCCCGTCCCCCGACCGGCGCCGCCACGACCACGGCGGCCCGCCCCGACCGGCGGCGCCACGCGCCCCCTTGAACCCAAGGACCGATGTCCGCGCAACGACGACGGCCCGCCCCCGCCGAAGCGGGAACGGGCCGGTGGTGGCGCGCGGTCAGGCCGGGCGGACGGCGCCCTTGTACGGCATCGCGGAGATCGGCAGGACCTCGATGTTCTTGCCCGTGCGCGGGGCGTGGATCATCTTGCCGTCGCCGATGTACAAACCGACGTGGTGGATGTCGTCGTAGAAGAAGACCAGGTCGCCGGGCTGGAGGTTGGCCCGGTCGACGTGCGGGCCGTCGTTCCACTGGTCCTGGGAGATCCGGGAGAGCTTGACGCCCGCCGCGCGGTAGGCGGCACCGGTGAGGCCGGAGCAGTCGAAGCTGTTGGGGCCGGTCATGCTCCAGCCGTAGGGCTTGCCGAGCTGGGCCTGGGCGAAGGCGATGATGGTCGCGGCCCGGCCGCTGGCCGCCGGCACCGGGGCGTTCATGTCCGGGCGGTCGGCGGAGCGGGAGGCGCGGTCCTTGGCGGCCGCGGTGGCGGCCTGCTGGGCCTCGGCCTTGGCCTTCTCGGCGTTCTGCTGGGCGTTGATCTTGGCGCGGTCCTCGGCGCTGAGCTTGTTCAGCATCGCCTGGGCCTGGGCCAGCTTGCCCTGGATGTCCTTCTTCTGCTCCGCCAGCTGCGTGCCCACCGAGTCGAGCGCGGCCAGGGTGGCGGTGGCCTCGGCGCGGTCCTGGTCGAGCTTGCGCTGCTCGTCCTGGGCCTGCTTGAGCAGGTTCGCCTGGGATTCGGAGACCTGGCTCTGCACCGCGGCGCGCTCCAGGTAGGCGGACGGGTCGGAGTCGAGCATCAGCTGGACCGACGCGTCGATGCCGTTGCTGCGGTACTGGTCGGCGGCGACCGCGCCGAGCCGGGTCCGCAGCTCGTTCATCGCCTCCTGGCCGCGGGCGACCTTCTCCTGGATCAGGTTGGCCTCGCCCTGGAGCTTCTGCTGCTTCTCCTGGAAGCCGTTGAACTTCTCGATCGCCTGCTCGGCGTCCTCGTTGAGCTGGTCGACCTGTTCCTTGACGGAGGCGAGGCTCGGGGTCGGCTCGGCGTGGGCGGTGCCGGAGGCGAGGACCGCGCCGCCGGCCGCCATGGCCGTGGTGAGGACCGCCATGCGGGCCCGGCTCGGCGGGTTGGGCTTGCGACGCTTTCCCATGACGGTCGCCCTCCTTCGGGGGAATCTGGGGACGGTCCGGACGGGGCGGGGGACGGCTCGGCCGGGACCGGGGACAGCGAAGGCGGGCAGGGCGAGCAACGGGGGGGTGCTGCCCCGCCCACCTTCTTCGAAGTAACTTAATAGATGAGGGCCCGGGTTCCGCAATCCCCCTGATCATGACGATTTGACGGCATGACGGGACATCGATCGCGTTCCGTGCCATCGGCGTTGACCTCGGACGCCGCCGCTCGCCGACGACGGCCCGGGACCACCCCCCCCCGGGCGGGCCCCCCCCCGCCCCCCCCCCGGAACGTTTCTGCTGGCTCTGCGCCGCTCCTCCTCACACCACCCCCTTCTACTTTCCATGCCCCCACGTGATTGGTGGGAGGAGGAGAGCGCGGGGGTCAGGTGGGCGGGGCTCGGGGGGTGCCTGGGGTCTGCCCGGGATGGGCGTGGGGTGCGGGGCCGTGCCCATGAGCGCCACCTGGCCCGGCGGGGGTGCCGGGGCGGCGGGCCGCGTGGGCGGGCCGGGGACGGACGGCGACGCCGAGGGTGGCCGGGGAGTCGCCCGTCACCGCGATGTCCCCTTCCCGGTCGGTGCGCAGCACGGTGGCGCCGAGTGCGCGCAGGTGGTCGACCGTCCTCGGGGACGGGTGACCGTACGGGTTGCCCTCGCCGCAGGAGATGAGGGCCAGCCGGGGCCGCAGGGCACCCGCCAAGTCCCAGTCCTGGTGGGCCGATCCGTGATGCGCCACCTTCACGACATCGGCCTTCCCCATCCGGCCCAGCAGTGCCGACTGGGCCTGCGGTTCGAGATCGCCGAGCAGTGCCATCCGTAGTCCTCCTGTCAGTGCCACCATCAAGGCGACGCTTGCGTTGTTCGGGCCCGGCGCCTCGACCGCCGAGCCGGGGACGGGCCACACCACGTCCCAGGCCAACCCGGCGCCGGCCGACCGCCGTTCACCTCGACCGGCTCTCAGCAGCGGGAGGCCCGCGCCTGCCGCCCAGCCCGCCACCCGGGCGGCCTCGCCCGGTGGATCGTCCAAGGTGGTGCCCTCGACCGCGCCGACCCTGCGGCCCCGCAGCACCCCCGGCACGCCCTCGACGTGGTCGGCGTGGAAGTGCGTCAGCAGCAGTAAGGGAACCGTCGTGATGCCGAGGTCGCGCAGGCATCTGTCCGCGGCGTTCGGATCCGGCCCGGCGTCGATCACCACCGCGCTGTCCGGCGCCCCCGCCGCCAGGGCCAGCATGTCTCCCTGTCCGACGTCGCACATCACCAGCCGCCACCCCGGCGGCGGCCAGCCGGTGGCGATCCGGGTGAGCTGCGGCGGGCGCAGCAGCACGGCCAGCAGGACCGCCGTCAGCGCCCCCGTCACCAGGGCCCGCGCCCAGCGCCGCCGCCCGTACGCCGGCAGCGGGCTGCCGGGCCGCGCCCGTCGGGGCAGCAGGAGCGGCGCCGCCCAGCAGCCGGCCAGGACGGCCAGCGCGACCGTCGCCGTCCCGAACCACCCTCCCGGCCAGTCCAGTTGGCCGCCCGGAATCCCGGCACCACGGCGTGCCACGAGGGAGAGCCAGCCGGCCGGCACTCCGGCCGGTTCCGCGAGCAGACGGGCGAGGTCCGGAAGGAGCGGCTGCAGGGCGAGCACCCCGAAGCCGAGCAGCGTCGCCGGGGCCACCGCCGGCTCGGCCAGCAGGTTGCAGGGGATCCCGACCAGGCTGATGTGCCCGGACAGCACCACCGTCACCGGCGCGCACAGGGCCTGGGCGGCCGCCGTGGCCGCGAGCGCGCCTGCCAGGTGGTACGGCCAGCGGCGGGCCCGCAGGGCCTCGGCCCAGTGCGGTCCGAGGACGAGCAGCCCGGCGGTTGCGAGCACCGACAGCAGGAAGCCGAACGAGCGGGCCAGGAACGGATCCAGCAGGACCAGCACCAGGACCGCTCCGGCGAGCGCGGGCACCGCCTTGCGGGGACGGCCGGCGGCCAGGGCCAGCATGCCGATCAGCCCCGTCCCGGCGGCCCGCAGCACGCTGGGCTCGGGCCGGCAGACCGTGACGAAGGCCAGGGTCAGCGCGGTGCCGAGCAGCGCACCGGTGCGCAGTGACAGCCCCAGCAGCGCGGCCAGCCCGCGCCGTTCCGGGGTGCCGGCCTGCCCGGGCGCGCCCAGCAGCGCACCGAGGACGATCGCCAGGTTGGCCCCGCTGACCGCCACCAGGTGGACCAGGTCGGTGGCCCGGAAGGCGTCGTCGAGGTCGTCGGGCAGTCGAGAGGTGTCGCCGACCACCAGCCCCGGGAGCAGCCCGCGCGCGTCCGCCGGAAGTCCGTCGGTGGCGGTGCGCAGGCCTTCGCGCAGCCGGCCGGCGATCCGCTGGGGCAGGCTCGGCGGCGCCAGCTGCCGGGGCTGCCCGTGGACGACCAGCAGCGCGGCCGACTCGGTGTCATGCCCCTCCCCCGCCGGCCGCACCTCAACCTCCGCCGCCAGCCGCTGGGACGGGAGCACCCGTTGCCAGGGCTCGCTCCGCGCCCCTCGGACCATGACCGTCACCGGCGTCCGCGTGCGGGTGCTCCGCCCGTCCGGGAGCAGGGTGACGCGGTCGGCCACCGCCTCGACGGTGAGGAGCGTCTGCCCGGCGGCGGGGCCGCCCCGGGAGGTGTGGGCCTTCGGGTCCCCCGTGATCGTCAGCTCCACCTCCACCACCGGGGACGGCGTTCCCGGCTCGGCGGCCACGGATGCGCGGGCGAGCTCCGGCAGCGGCCCCCGGTGGAGGTCGGAGGTGTGCAGCGGGGTGGCGATCGCGGCCGCCGCGCCGGTGAGCAGGACGGCGGCCAGCGTCGCCGAGGACCCGCGCCGGCGCAGGACCCCCGGCCGGGTGAGCAGCAGGACGGCCGCGAGCACGGCAAGACCGGCCGCGGTGAGGGCGAGGGCCTCGTACCCCGGTTCCAGGCCGAGGAGCGCCGCCGTGACCGTCCAGGCCGAGACGGCGGGCAGCAGCAGCCGGAAGTCGGCGCCCGCGGAGCGGGGCGCAGCGGCCGGACCGGCCGGCGTGGTGGCGGCGGACATGGCGGTACCTCCCTTCGGTGGCCGGGGAAGCGGGCGGGGACGACGGCTGTGGCGGCGTCAGAGGGTGAGGAGCGGGCGGAGTTCCGCATACGTGCGGGCGCCGATGCCGCTGACCTGCCGGAGTTGGTCGAGGGAGCGGAAGGAGCCGTGCGAGGTGCGGTAGGCGAGGATGCGCTGGGCGAGGGTGGGGCCGACGCCGGGAAGGGTGTCGAGCTGTTCGAGCGTGGCGCGGTTGAGGCTGACGGGTGGTCGGGGTGCGGCGGGGTCCGGAGGTCCGCTCCCGCTGCCGACGACGGCCGGGGCGGGGGCGGGCGCCGGTTCGCCGACCAGGATCTGCTCACCGTCCGTCAGGATGCGGGCCAGGTTGAGGCTCCTGGTGTCCGTCTCCGGCAGCGGCCCGCCTGCCGCCCGCAGGGCGTCGGCCACCCGGGAGCCGCCGGGCAGGGTGTGCAGGCCGGGGAGGTGGACCCGCCCGCCGATGTCCACCACGACCTCCGCCCCGGTACCGGCGGCAGGCCCGGCCCTGGGGTCGACGGCGGAGGCGTCGGCGGGAGCGGGCGGCTCGGCCCCCGCCGGTGCCGCGACGGCCGCCGACGCGGGCACGGCGACCGTCTCCGGCCGGGCCAGCCAGAAGTGCTGTACGGCGTAGCCGACCGCGAACAGCAGCAGGATGGCCAGCCCGGCCACCGCACGCCGGTCGAGCGCCAACGCCGAGCCGAGCGGGGGGAACGAGGCGAACGAGGGGACTCGCGGACGTGCCCCGGCCTCCGGTGGATCCACAGCGTCACCCGGATCCACAGTGTCACCCGGATCCGGCGCGGCACCCGCGTCCGGCGTTGCCGGCACCGCCGCCTGCAACGCTGCCTGCAACGCTGCCTGCAACGGCAACGACGGGCCGCCGGCAGCCGCCGCCCGGCCCCTTGTCGGCGATGCGGCCGACCCCGGGGAGCCCCCGCCGACGCCGCCCTCCGGCTCGTCACCCGTCGGCTCGCCACCCGCCGGCAGCAGCGCGGCCATCCGCAGCCGTACCGTCTCGTTGATCGCATGGCGCTTCGCCGCGCCCAGGCCCATGGTCGTCATGCCGAGGACGGTAGGAGTCCTCCGGTAAGCGCGCGGAAATCAACCAAACCCTGTGGACAACCCGGGGGTTGTGGATAAAAAGTGTCACTCACAGGAGTGAGCAGGGCCATCCGAAATTGACCAGCCGACCAAGCAACCAGCCGACCAGGCAACCAGGCAGCCAGCCGGAGCGCCCGACACCGGCAACCACCCGCACCACTCAGCGCGGCGCGACCACCACCGCCAGCAGCCCCGGCCCGACGTGCGCGCCGATCACCGCCCCCACCTCGCCCACGTACAGCTCCCGCAGCCCCGGCACCCGGGCCCGCAGCCGCTCCGCGAGCGGTTCGGCCCGGTCCTCGGCCGCCAGGTGGTGCACGGTGATGTCGACCTCCTGCTCCCCCGACCGCTCGACCGCGATCTCCTCCAGCCGCGCGATCGCCCGCGACGCCGTCCGCACCTTCTCCAGCGGCTCGATCCGCCCGCCGTCCAGGTGCAGCAGCGGCTTGACCGCCAGGGCCGAGCCGAGCAGCGCCCGCGCCGCCCCGATCCGTCCGCCGCGCCGCAGGTGCTCCAGGGTGTCGACGTAGAAGAACCCGCTGGTCCGGGCCGCCCGCCGCTCGGCCGCCTCGGCCGCCTCCGCCAGGCCCTGCCCGGCCGCGATGGCGTCGGCCGCCGACAGCACCCCGTACCCGAGCGCCATCCCGACCAGCCGGCTGTCCACCACCCGCACCGGTACGGGCGCCTCGGCGGCGGCCAGCCGGGCGGCCTCGACGGTGCCGGACAGTTCGCCGGAGATGTGCACCGAGACGATCCCCTTCGCCCCGGCCTCGGCGGCCGCCCGGTAGGTGGCGGCGAAGGTCTCCGGGTTCGGCCGGGAGGTGGTCACCCGCTGCTTGCCGCGCAGCGCCTCGGCGACGTCCTTCGGGGAGATCTCGACGCCCTCGCTCAGGACCGAGCCACCGACCGCGACGCTCAGCGGGACCACCGTGATCCCGTGCCGGTCGAGGGTCTCCTGCGGCAGATAGGCCGTGGAATCGGTGACAAGCGCGAGGTCGGAGGGCATGAGCCGGAGGTTACTCCCCGCCGGTCCGGGAGGACAGCGCCCGGTCCGGGCACCGGCCGAAGGCCTCGCGCCGCCCCGCCGGCTCAGCCTGCCGAGGGCCCCGTCGAAGGCCCGGCCGAGGGCTTGCGCAGCCGCTGCGCCAGCTTGGCCAGCGGATCGGCGAGCCCGAGCAGCTCCTCGGCACTCGCACGCCCCTTCCCGTCGGTCAGCCGGGCCCGAGCCGCACTCCCGGCCGCGCCGCCGGAACCGCCGGAACCCGCGGAACCCGCGGAACCGGCAGAGCCCGAGGCACCCGGAGCCTGGCCGGAGGACGCACCCCCCGCGGTGTCCCAGTGCCGCAGCGCCCCCGCCTCGCTCTCGCACTCCTGGCTCAGCCGGCTCAGCTCGTCGTCCGCGAACCGCTGCATCCGGTCCTGCGCCGCCCAGCGCATGGTCTCCGCCGAGTGCGTGATCCGCTCGGCCCGCTCGCGCAGCTCGGGCAGCTTGGCGGCGATCCGCGCGGTCTCCGGCTCGCGCTCCAGCATCCGCAGCTCGCCGTCGAGCTCGGCGGCGTGCTCGTCGAGCCGCTTCAGCAGGGCGAGCGACTCGCCGAGCTGGCCGTCCTGCGCGAGGCCGCTCTCCAGCACCTGCCGGGTGCCGTCGAGCGAGGTCCGCAGGCGGAGCCGGACGGAGGCGATCTGTGCGGACGGGCCGACCTTGGTGTACGTCTTCGCCTTGAGGGTGGCGGTCTCCACGGCCCGGCGGGCGCTGGCCTCGTGCTTCTCGATCTTCGCGCCGACGGCCTTGGCGGCCTTGACCGTGCCGACCACGGCCAGCACCATCACCGCGACCCCGAAGAGCAGGACCAGGCCGATCATCACGCCGAACACGTCCATCGCGCGCCACCTTCCGCCGTCGTTCCGGCCCCCACCGGGCCCAACGCGGGCCGCAATTGCCGAGGGTTCCACGGTAGCCGCCGGAAGCCGTCCGGGGGCAGCCCGAGCGGCCCCCGCGGACGGAGATCAGGGTCAGATCCGGGATCTCCCCGAGGGTCCCCGACCGCCTCGGAAAGCCCCCGCGAGCACCCTCCGACGCCTCCGCGAAACGCCGGGCGGAAACCGCCGGCCCCTCCGCGAAACGCCGGGCGGGAAACCCCTCCGGCCCCCACCTCCCGCAAAACGCCGGGCGGGCGCCCCGAAGGACGCCCGCCCGACCGCTCCGCGCTCGCTGCCTCGGCAGCCGCGCACAGCCGCGCTCGATCAAGCTCAGCCGCACTCAGCCGGTGACGATGTTCACCAGCTTCGGCGCCCGCGCGATCACCTTCCGCACCTCGGCCCCGCCGATCGCCGCGACGACCGCCGGCTCCGCCAGCGCCAGCGCCTCCAGCTCGGCGTCCGAGATGCCCGGCGCGACCTCCAGCCGCGCCTTGACCTTGCCCTTGATCTGGACCACGCAGGTCACCGTCTCGTCCACCACGTACGCCGGGTCGGCGACCGGGTAGTCGGTGTGCGCCAGCGAGTCGCCGTGGCCCAGTCGGCGCCACAGCTCCTCGGCGATGTGCGGGGCCAGCGGGGCGACCATCAGCACCAGCTGCTCGGCCACCGCCCGCGGCGTGGAGCCGCGCTTGACCAGGTAGTTGTTCAGCTCGATGGCCTTGGCGACGGCCGTGTTGAAGCGCAGCCCGGCCATGTCGCCGCGGATGCCGTCGATCGCCTTGTGCAGGGCGCGCAGCGTCGCCTCGTCGGGCGCGTCGTCGGTGACGACCAGCTCGCCGGTGGTCTCCGAGACGACGTTGCGCCACAGGCGCTGCAGGAAGCGGTACGAACCGACGACGGCGCGGGTGTCCCACGGGCGGGAGACGTCCAGCGGGCCCATCGACATCTCGTACAGGCGCAGCGTGTCGGCCCCGTACTCGTCGGCGATGTCGTCCGGCGCGACGGCGTTCTTCAGGGACTTGCCCATCTTCCCGGCCTCGCGCTTGACCGGCTCGCCCTGCCAGAAGTACTGGCCGTCGCGCTCCTCGACCTCGGCGGCGGGCACCGGGAAGCCGCGCTCGTCGCGGTAGACGTCGGCGGTGATCATGCCCTGGTTGAACAGCTTGTGGAACGGCTCGACGGACGAGACGTGGCCCAGGTCGTGCAGCACCTTGTGCCAGAAGCGCGCGTACAGCAGGTGCAGCACGGCGTGCTCGGCGCCGCCGACGTACAGGTCGGCGCCACCGGCCGGCTTGGTCTCCGTCGGGCCCAGCCAGTACTTCTCGTTGGCCGGGTCGACGACCGCCGAGGAGTTCGACGGGTCGACGTAGCGCAGCTCGTACCAGCAGGAACCGGCCCAGTTGGGCATGGTGTTGGTCTCGCGGCGGTACTTCCGGACGCCGTCGCCCAGGTCCAGTTCGACGTTGACCCAGGCCTCGTTGCGCGACAGCGGGGTCTCCGGCGAGGAGGCGGCGTCGTACGCGTCGTAGGTGCGCGGCGAGTAGTCGTCGACCTCGGGGACCTCGACCGGCAGCATCGACTCGGGCAGCGCGTGCATGACGCCGTCCTCGTCGTAGACGATCGGGAAGGGCTCGCCCCAGTACCGCTGGCGGCTGAACAGCCAGTCGCGCAGGCGGTAGTTGACGGTGCCCTCGCCGATGCCGCGCTCGGCCAGCCAGGCGGTGACGGCGGCCTTGGCGTCGACGACGCTCAGCCCGTTCAGCGACAGGTCGCCTTCGGAGCGGGCGGAGTTGACGATGACGGAGTCGTAGGTGTCGAACGCGTCGTCCCACTCGGCCGGGTCGGAGCCGCGCCCGTCGGTCGGCTCGACGACGCAGCGCATCGGCAGCGCGAAGGCGCGGGCGAAGGCGAAGTCGCGGTGGTCGTGGGCGGGGACGGCCATGATGGCGCCGGTGCCGTAGCCCATCAGCACGTAGTCGGCGATGAACACCGGCACGGACTCGCCGCTGACCGGGTTGACGGCGTAGGCGCCGGTGAAGACGCCGGTCTTGACCTTGGCCTCGACCTGGCGCTCGACGTCCGACTTGGCGGCGGCCGTGGCGCGGTAGGCGGCGACGGCCTCGGCGGGGGTGGCGGCGCCGCCGGTCCACTCGGCGGGCACGTCCTCGGGCCAGGCGGCGGGGACGATCGAGTCGACCAGGCCGTGCTCGGGGGCCAGCACCATGTAGGTGGCGCCGAACAGGGTGTCGGGCCGGGTGGTGAAGACGGTGATCTTCCCGCCGTCGACGGCGAAGTCGACGCGGGCGCCCTCGGAGCGCCCGATCCAGTTGCGCTGCTGCAGCTTGATGGCCTCGGGCCAGTCCAGCAGGTCCAGGTCCTCGATCAGCCGGTCCGAGTACGCGGTGATGCGCATCATCCACTGGCGCAGGTTGGACTTGAACACCGGGAAGTTGCCGCGCTCGGAGCGGCCGTCCGCGGTGACCTCCTCGTTGGCCAGCACGGTGCCCAGGCCCGGGCACCAGTTGACCGGCACCTCCTTGGCGTAGGCCAGGCGGTACTCGCCCAGCACCTCGTCGCGCTCGGCGACGGACAGCTCGGCCCAGGCGCGCCCGCCCGGCAGCTCGCGCGCGCCGGACTCGAACCGGGCGACCAGCTCGGCGATCGGACGGGCCTTGCGGGCGTCCGCGTCGTACCAGGAGTTGAAGATCTGCAGGAAGATCCACTGGGTCCAGCGGTAGTACTCCGGGTCGATCGTGGAGATCGAGCGGCGCGGGTCGTGGCCCAGGCCCAGCCGGCGCAGCTGCTGGCGCATGTTGGCGATGTTGGCCTCGGTGGAGACCCGCGGGTGGGTGCCGGTCTGCACGGCGTACTGCTCGGCGGGCAGGCCGAAGGCGTCGTAGCCCAGCGTGTGCAGCACGTTGTGGCCGGTCATCCGCTGGTAGCGGGCGAAGACGTCGGTGGCGATGTAGCCCAGCGGGTGTCCGACGTGCAGGCCCGCGCCCGAGGGGTACGGGAACATGTCCATGATGAAGCTGTGCGGCTTCGCGGTGACGTCGCCGGCCGCCGGGTCGGCCAGCGCACCGGTGGGGTTGGGGGCGTGGAAGGTGCCCTCCTTCTCCCAGATGTCCTGCCAGCGGGACTCGATCTCGGCCGCCAGCGCGGCGCTGTACCGGAACGGCTCGGTCACGGTCTCGGCCGCGCCGGACGCAGGGGTCGTCTCGCTCATGGTCCTTCAAGCTCCATCGATGTCGGTTGGCGAACCGCACAGGCGGCCGGCCCGTGTACCCGGCCCGGGACGGGGTCGGGGGCGGAAAACAAAAAATCCCCTCGCAGGAGGGGACGCCACGCCGACTCCGGCACCGCCCGAGGGCTCAGCCGGTCCTGGTCAGCGCGGCCGGCTAAGGAGCAGGCGCACGGTTCGCATGGGCTCAGGGTACCGCAAGCGGGTCGGCGGGCTGCGGGGTGCACATGCCTGCGTGCGGCCCCGCACGCAGGCATGCGGGCCGCACGGGACGGGACGGCGCGCGGGGCCGTACGGGACGGGGCCGGAGAGCGGATCCAGGCCCGGACCGCGCCGGGCCGGACCGGACCGGACCGGACCGCGCCGGAGATCCGCAGAGCCCTACCGCGCCGCCGCCCGCCCCGCCGCGTCGAACTCCCGCAGCGCCTTCGCCAGCCGCTCGGACTGCATCCCCGCCGCGAGCGAGCGCGCCAGTGCGGCGGTGCGGGCCGCCTCCCGCTGGTCGCCGAGCCTGCGGTGGGCCTCGGCGAGGCGCACCATGAGCAGCGCCTTGGAGCGGGCCCGTCCCGGCCCGAGCCCGGCCACGGCCTCGGCGAGCAGCACCTTCGCCATCCGGTACCCGCCGAGCGCCAGCCGTCCCTCCCCCACCATCCCGGCGACGCCGGCCCGGGTCTCCTCGGCGCCGGGCAGGCCGTCCAGTTCGGCGAAGGCCCGGGCGGCGGCGGCCTCGGCCAGCTCGGCCTCGCCCCGCCGGCCGTACGCGCGGGCGAGCCGGCCGTACTGGCGGGCCCGGGCGGTGGGGCCGAGCGCGGCTCCGTGGGTGTCCAGGGCGGTCGCGAGCGCGGAGACGGCGTCCAGTCCGCGCCCGCCGGGGCCCTGGGTGGCGAGGACGACCAGCGCGCCGAGCACCGCGACCCCGAGCCGGGGGTCGCCGCCGACGTGGGCGGCGCGCAGCGCGGCGACGAAGGCGCGCTGGGCGGCCGCGTCGTGGCCGAGGTCGTACGCGGCCCAGCCGGCCAGCCGGGCGAGTCTGCTGGCCGTGCCGTACAACTCGCGGCCGAGCCGTTCGTCGTACGCGCCGAGTTCCAGCAGCTTGGCCAGCATGGCGAGTTCGGCCCGGACGGGGCCGAGGACGAGGCCGCCGCCGCAGGCCCGTTCGAGCTTCTGCTTGCTGCGGTAGGACAGGCCGAGCTCGCCGACCAGCCCGGGTTCGACGCGCAGCGCGCCCTCGCCGCCGCCGACGGGCGGTGGCGGGGAGTCGAGGCGGGCGGCGGCCTGGTCGAGGTCGGCGCTGCGGAACAGGTCGGTGAGGCGGACCGGTCCGGCGTCGGTGGCGGCTTCGCGCAGCGCGGTCTGGGCGGTGTCGGCGGTCCACGGGTCGGTGAGCAGCCGGGGCGAGAGGATCTTGGCGCCGCGGTGGCCGCCCATCCGGCCCCAGAGCTGCTCGTAGGTGACGGCGATGCCGAGGGTCCGACTGAGCACCTCGCAGACCGCCTGGTCGTGCGGGCTGCGCGGCACCATGCCGCGGTCGCGCCACTTGTACGGGGCGGTGGAGCTGATGGCGAGGCCCGGTGGCAGGGCGAGGCTCACCTCGCGGGCGAGCCGTTCCGGACTCCATCCGAGCTGGTGGAGTATCCGGGCCAGTTCCTCGTTCCGCCTTCGCTCCAGATCGGCCATGGCACGACGGTAGCGGGATTCCGGCCGTCGCGACCGGTGGCGCGGGCAGAACGGCGAAGAGCCGCCTCCCGTTTCCGGGAGGCGGCTCTCGACTGCTGTGGAGCTATGGGGAATTGAACCCCAGACCTCTTGCATGCCATGCAAGCGCTCTACCAACTGAGCTATAGCCCCTTGACCTGCGATGTCACCGTGATTCCCGGTTGTTTCCGGCCGTTTCCCTCGGCGACATCGACTACTTTACACGGTCCTGGGCGTGCTCCTGAAATCCGTTTCCCGAGGTCCGCACCACGCGCCCCGCGAGCCCCGTCCGCGGAGCCCGGGGAGTCCTTCTTCCGCGCCCCGGGCGTGCGCCTCCCGCCCGGGGCGCACGGCAACCGCGCACGCGCCCAGCTGACGTGCCGCCCGCCGCCCGCACCCGACCCCTGCCCTCCGCCCGCACCCGGCTGCCGCACCCCCGACCGCACCCCACCGACCTACCGCCGACCCCCGACCGCGCCCCCGCTACCCCGCCGCCCGCCGGCCGCGCACCGCGAAGCCCGCGGCCACCAGCACCGCCGCGGCGTCGACCAGCAGCGTGGTCCGCAACGCCGCCCCCGACTCGGCGGCCGGCGCCGGCAGGTCGACCTGGCCGAGGAACACCGAGCCCAGCACCGCGACGCCGATCACCTGGCCGAGCTGGATGACCGTCACCATCACCCCGCTGGCGTCGGCCGCGTCCTCGGGCGCCACCCCCGCGAGCGCCCGGGCGACCAGCGGCGCGTACGCGCAGCCGGCGGCCAGGCCGAGCACGGCCATCTCCACCAGCGGCCCGGCGCCGATCTCCGCCCCGTCGCCGAGCAGCAGCCCGAGCAGCAGGTAGCCGCCGCCGAGCAGCACCCCGGCGAGCGCCGGCAGGATCCGGTGCAGCCGGCCGGGCAGCCGGTGCCAGTGCATGCTGGACATGCCGAAGCCGACGGCGACGGGCGCCGAGCAGAGCCCGGCCTTCAGCGCGGTGTGGCCGAGCCCGGCCTGCTGGTGGAGGGCGAAGGCGAACATGAAGCCCGCGAAGGCCGCCATGATCGCGAACAGTCCGGCGGCCGCGGGGCGCAGCCCGGGCGCGCCCAGCACCCGCCCGGAGATCAGCGGCTGTCCGCCGCGCCGGGCGATCCGGCGCTCGACGGCCACGAACAGGCCGAACAGCAGCACACCGGCCGCGATCATCGCCCAGCCCCAGACCGGCCAGCCCAGCTCGTGGCCGAGGACGAGCGGGACCACCAGCAGGCCGAGGGCCGCGCCGAGCACCACCAGGCCGGGGAGGTCGAAGCCCCGGGTGGCGTCGCCGGGCAGCCGGGGCAGCAGCCGGGCGCCGGCCGCGAGCAGCACCACGCCGATCGGCACGTTGACCAGGAACACCGGCCGCCAGCCGCTGCCGAACAGGTCGGCGCTGACCAGGACGCCGCCGATCACCTGGCCGAGCGCCATGCCGCCGGCCAGCACCGCCGCGTAGAGGCCGAGCGCCCGGACCCGGGCGGCGCCGGTGAAGGTGCGCTGCACCAGGCTCATCACCTGGGGCACCATCAGGGCCGAGCCGGCCCCCTGGAGCAGCCGGAAGGCGATCAGCCAGCCGGTGGCCGGGGCGAGGCCGCAGGCCAGCGAGGCGGCGGTGAAGGCGGCCAGGCCGAGCTGGAAGAGCCGGCTGTAGCCGTACCGGGCGCCGAGCCGGGCGCCGGTGATGAGCAGGACGGCGTAGGCGATGGTGTAGCCGGCGATGACCAGTTGGAGGGCGGCGCCGGAGGCGCCCAGGTCGGTTCTGATGGTGGGGACCGCGACGTTGACGATGGAGACGTCGAGCACGGCCATGAACTGCCCGCACAGGACGAGCGCGAGGAGCAGCCCGGGCCGTACCGCCGGGGCGCCGGTGGCGCCTGCGGCCGCGCGGGGCCGGGTCTGAAGGTCCGTCATGGCAGTCAGCCTGGCCCCGTACCGGTACTGGTGGTTAGAGCCTGCCGATCCTGGTACCGGCAGCACCTGTATCGGCGGCCCGGGCTGCGGCACCATGGGGCCATGACCGTCCTGGAGGAACTGCCCGCCGCGGCCGGCGGGCGCGACCGCCGCCGCACCGAGCTGGCCCGCTTCCTGAAGGCCTGCCGGGCGCGGGTCACCCCCGAGGACGTGGGGCTGCCGCCGGGGCTGCGCCGTCGTACGCCGGGGCTGCGGCGCGAGGAGGTCGCGCAGCTCGCCGGGGTCGGGGTCACCTGGTACACGTGGCTCGAACAGGGCAGGCCGATCAACGCGAGCGAGCAGGTGCTGCTGGCGGTGGCCCGGGCGCTGCGGCTGGACGGCACCGAGCACGAGCACCTGTTCCGGCTGGCCGGGGTGTCCGCCTCGGCGCGGGCGCTGCCGTCGGTGCCCGAGCTGTCGCCGTCGATCCAGGTGATCCTGGACTCGCTGGCCCCGCTGCCGGCGGCGGTCTCCAACACCCGGTTCGACGTGCTGGGCTTCAACGGCCCGTACCGCGCGATGTTCGGCACAGACCGGATGCGCCCGTCGCGCGGGGTGGTGTTCAACAGCCTCTGGTGCATGCTGACCGCCCCGCCGTGCTGCAACCCGTGCGAGAACCGGGAGGAGACCCTGCCGCGGATGGTGGCGGTGCTGCGCTCGGCGTACGGCAAGCACGTGGGCGAGCCGGCCTGGGAGGCGCACGTGCAGCGGATGTCGGCGCGCAGCGAGCTGTTCCGGGAGCTGTGGGACCGCCAGGAGGTCGCGCCGCCGGAGGCCTGGCTGCGGGTGTTCCGCCACCCGGAGGTCGGGGTGCTGCGGCTGAACGCCACCTATCTGACGATGCCGGGCGTGCCCGAGTGCTACATCGTGGTGTACCTGCCGGCCGGCCCGGAGGACCGGGAGCGGGTGGAGCGGCTCGACTCGCTGCCGCCGGGCGGCTGGAGCCACACCTGCGAAGCCTGAGGCCGGCCGGGCCCGGAACGCCGGAAGGCCGCCACCCCTTGGGTGACGGCCTTCCGAACTGCTGTGGAGCTATGGGGAATTGAACCCCAGACCTCTTGCATGCCATGCAAGCGCTCTACCAACTGAGCTATAGCCCCGCGACACGGACGACCCTGGCTGACCACGACCGCCGATGCGGAGTGGAGCTATGGGGAATTGAACCCCAGACCTCTTGCATGCCATGCAAGCGCTCTACCAACTGAGCTATAGCCCCGCACTCACCGGATCTCCCGCTTCCCTTCCGGGCCGCGTTCCTTCCCTGCGAACGAGGAAGACTCTAGCTGGTCAGGGCCGGAACTGCGAAATCCGCTCCCTCCGGACCCCGGCCGAGGGCCCCGAGAGGCCCCCGGCCCCCGGTGCCGCCCGCACCGGTACCGCTCAGGTGTCGTCGCCGATGACCGGCTGCGGGAGCGTGCCCGCGTTGTGCTCCAGCAGGCGCCAGCCGCGCGTGCCCAGGCCGAGCACCGACCAGCAGCAGTTGGACAGTCCGCCGAAGCGCTCCCACTGGGAGGGCTCCAGTTCGAGCAGCCGCCCGAGCATGGTGCGGATCGTCCCGCCGTGGCTGACCACGACCAGCGTGCCGTTCTCCGGGAGCTTGCCGACGGCCTCCAGGACCACCGGCACCGAGCGGTCGGCGACCTCGGTGGCCAGCTCGCCGCCGCCCCCGCGGCGCACCGGCTCGCCGGCCGCCCAGGCCTCGTACTCCTCCGGGAAGCGCTCGCGGATCTCGGCGTTGGTCAGGCCCTGCCAGGAGCCCGCGAAGGTCTCCCGCAGGCCCTCGTGGTGCTGCACGTCCAGCCCGGTGACCTCGGCCAGCTCCGCGGCGGTGCGCCGGGCCCGCTTGAGGTCCGAGGAGATCAGCAGGTCGGGACGGAGCCCGGAGAGCAGCCGGGCCGCCCGCTGGGCCTGCAGGACGCCCTGGCCGGTCAGCTCGATGTCCGTGGTGCCCTGGAAACGCGATTCGAGGTTCCAGGAGGTCTGGCCGTGCCGCCAGAAGACGATGCGCGGGCCGCGCGCGCCGCGGCTCAGTGCAGATCCTCGGGCTTGCCGAAGTCGTCGGCGGGCGCGACGGCGTTGCCGGCCTCGTCGGTGTGGGCGTCCGGGCGGTTGCGCGAGGCCACGGCGTCCTCGGGCAGCGGCAGCTCGGGGCAGTCCTTCCAGAGGCGGTCCAGCGAGTAGAAGGAGCGCTCCTCGGAGTGCTGGACGTGCACGACGATGTCCAGGTAGTCGAGCAGGATCCAGCGGCCCTCGCGCTCGCCCTCGCGGCGCACCGGCTTGATGTCCAGCTGCTCGCGCAGCTGGTCCTCGATCTCCTCGGCGATCGAGCGGACCTGGCGGTCGTTGTTCGCGGAGGCGATCAGGAAGGCGTCGGTGATCGACAGCACCTCGCTGACGTCGAAGGCGATGATGTTGTGCGCGAGCTTGTCGGCCGCCGCCTGCGCGGCGACGGTGATGAGCTGCTGGCTGTGGTCGGTGACGGTCACGGTGTTCTTCCGGCTCGGCGGCTTGGGGTGCCCCGGCGCACGGCCGGGGTCGCCTTCCAGGATCTCACGCCGCCCGGGCGGGCCCGGAACCGTTTTCCGGGCCCGCCCGGGCCACCGCACCGCGACACCCGGACCGCAGGAGCCCGGGCCGCCGCCCTACTGGTTCTTCGGCGGCTGGTAGTCCTTGCCGAGCAGGACCAGCAGGTCCGCGTTCTGGGCGTCGCCGGTCACCTTCTTCACCGCCGTGTCCGGCAGGCCGAGGCTGGTCGCCAGCGACTTCGCCGCGCCCTGCCGGGCGTCGTCGGTGTAGCGGATCTCACTGGCCGGCTGCGGGGCCGCCTTGGCGCCGCCCGGGATGAAGGTCAGGCCGGAGTTGACGATCTGGACCTGCGCGGCGGCCGCCGCCGCGTCGTTGCCGGTGGCGTCCTGGAGCGCGACCCGGACCGGGGCGTCGCCGACGGCCGCGGACTTCACGGTGCCGCCCAGCACGTCCTTGACCTGCTTGCCCGCGGTCGCCTCGTCCAGGCTGCCGTCCGGCTTGACGGTCAGCGCGGTGGTGCCGAAGTGGCCGTCCTTCGCCTGCTGGGCGAGCTGGACGAGCACGCCTGCGAGGGCGTCCTCGGGCAGCGAGGGGTCGAGCACCGCGTTCATCCGGTGCACGTCGTCCTTGGCGTCCTTGAACTCGGTCGGCATGGTGCGCACCACCGCGTCCAGGACCTGCCCGAACCGGGCCAGCTGGGCGTCCCGGTTCTCGCCGGGCGCCTGCAAGGTCGCGTACGCGACCGCGGCCTTCCCGCTGAGCATGGTGTTCTTCCCGGCCGCGGACAGCAGCTTGCCGTCCGGCTTGCCGCCCTCGTGGGTCTCGGCGTTGGTGTCCACCCGGACGCCGCCGAGCTGGGAGACCAGCAGTTCCAGGTACGGGGTGTCCAGCCGCCAGGTGCCGGCCACCGGGGCGCCCAGCACGGTGGACAGGCCCTCGCGGGTCGCCGAGGCGCCGATGCCGTCCATGGACTGGCCGACCGTGCTGACCGGCGGGTCCCCCGGGCCGGGCAGCCGCAGGTTGTCGGGCAGCAGCAGCACCGTGCCCTTCTTCCCGGAGGCGTCGTTGACCAGCAGCGCGCTGGACACCTTGCCCTGGAGGTCGCGCAGGTGGACGACGTTGACCTGGCGGCCGCCGGCGGCGGTGGCCGCGGTCGGCTTGTCGCCGGTCAGGAAGAGGTAGCCGCCGACGCCGCCGGCCGCGAGCGCCGCCACCGCGCCGAGGCCGATCAGCCGGTTGCGCAGCTTGCGGCGGCGCTCGGCGCGCACCTCGCTGCGGGACTCGGCGAACTTCAGCCAGTCGATGACGTCCTCGGTCTCCTCCGCCTCCTCGTCGACGAAGGTGAACTCGCCCGTGGTGTAGCTGTCCTTGGGCGCCTTGCTCCCGGCCTTTCCGGCCTTGCCGGCCTTCCCGGACCGCGCCCCGGCGACCTGCTCGGACGGCGGCACGGCCTTGGCCGGCACCGCCTCCTCGGCGGGCCGGGGCACCCGCGGACGCGGCGGCGCGGCGGCGGGTGCCGCTGCGGCCGCTGCGGCCGCTGCGGCGGCGGAGGGTGCGACGGCCTCGGCCTGCGACGGCGGCACCGGCGACGGCGCCTGCGGCTCGGCGGCGACCGGGGCGGCGGCCTGGTACGGCTGCTGCTGGTAGCCCTGGTAGCCCTGCTGCTGGTAGCCGTACGGGTCCTGCCCGTACACCGGCTGCCCGTACTGGTCGTACTGCTGGTCGTACTGCTGTTGCTCGTACGACTGCTGCTGCGGCTGCGGCTGCGGCTGCGGCTGCTGCGGGAACTGCCCGCCCTGCTGGTACCCGTCGTACCCCTGGTAACCCTGCTGCTGGTAGCCGTACGGGTCCTGCCCGTACACCGGCTGCCCGTACTGGTCGTACTGCTGGTCGTACTGCTGCTGCTCGTACGACTGCGGCTGCTGCGGCTGCTGTGGCTGCGGCTGCTGCGGGTTCTGGTAGCCCTGGTACGGCTGCTGGTACTGCCCGGTGGACCAGTCCTCCGGCCGCCGGCCGTCGCTGCGATCAGTCATGCACCGCTCCTGGATCAGTCCCCGCGCGGCGCGTACAGCGCCCGCTTGTCGATGTAGCGGACCACGCCGTCCGGGACGAGGTACCAGACGGGCTCACCCTTGGCGACCCGGTTGCGGCAGTCCGTGGAGGAGATGGCCAGCGCCGGGACCTCCACCAGGGAGACCCCGCCCACCGGAAGCCCGGCGTCCGACAGAGTGTGCCCCGGGCGGGTGCATCCGATGAAGTGGGCCAGCGAGAAGAGCTCGTCGGAGTCGCGCCAGGAGAGGATCTGGGCGAGCGCGTCGGCGCCGGTGATGAAGAAGAGGTCGGCGTCCGGGTGCAGGGCGTGCAGGTCGCGCAGGGTGTCGACGGTGTACGTCGGGCCCTCGCGATCGATGTCGATCCGGCTGACCGAGAACTGCGGGTTCTCGGCGGTGGCGATGACCGTCATCAGGTAGCGGTCCTCGGCCGGGGTGACGTGGCGGTCGCTCTTCTGCCACGGCTGCCCGGTCGGCACGAAGATCACTTCGTCCAGGTGGAACGCGCTCGCGACCTCACTGGCGGCGACGAGGTGGCCGTGGTGGATCGGGTCGAAGGTGCCGCCCATCACGCCGAGGCGCTTCTTCACCGGTTCCGGTCCGCCGGGATTCCCGGCCTGCTCTCCCATGCCGCCACACCTTACGCGACACCCGTTACGGTGCGGGAACGGCCGGGTGGGGGTTCTCCGCAGATGCGTGAGGGAGCGGCCGGCCGGTGGCCGGACGCTCCCCGAGCGGTCCGCGCGGCCGGCTCAGCGGTCCCGGTTGAAGCGGGTGGTGATGAAGAGCAGGACCAGCAGGATGAACAGCGCGGCGCCACCGGTCAGGGCCGGGTTCAGGCTGTCGTGGTTGCCCCCCTCGCCCTCGGCGAGAAGGTTCAGAACGGGGAGTGCGGCAGCAGTGCTCATGGTCGGCGGGACCTTCTCGGCTCGGGGAACGGACCTGGGGGTGGTTCCGGGCCGGTGAGGGCCCACCCGTCATCGTACGGGGGGTTACACGGCAACCGCTCGGCGGCCCACCGCCGCTGACCGGGCGTGAGCACGAGCCGGGGGCAAGGGCCGGGAACGGGCCGCGAGCCGGCCGGGAACGGGCCGCGAGCCGGCCGGGAACGGGCCCGGTGACAGGCCCGGGAGAGCGGCCCTAGTTGTTCTTGAAGGCGCGGGCCATGATCCAGACCAGCAGGCCGATGCCCACGAAGGACGCGACCACGATGATCCGCAGGAACAGGCCCGGGCCGGTCTCGTCGGAGATGGGCGCGGCCAGGCTGACAAGCGTGTCGGTGGACATCTGCGGGGGCTCCTCGAACTGCTCGGTACCGCGGCCGGGTCCGGTCTCGGTCGTCCAGGACTCAGGTTAAACCGGCCTCACACCGACGCCGCCCACCGGCCCCGGTGACGCGCCCGCCTCCCCCGGAACGCTCCGCGCGTACGCTGCCCCCGGGGACGAGTACGCAACCGCGCGCGTTGCACAGACAGTCGTTGCAGGCGAAGACCAACGGGGGGCGGGCCAGCGGGCCGCGGCCGCCGTCGACCAGGAGGTACTCAGACCATGACCGACACGACCGTGAAGGCCCCGAGCCGCCGCCGCGAGCGCTTCCCCGGAATCTCCACCCGGGCCTGGGAGCACCCGGCGGACCGCTCGGCCCTGGTCGCGCTGCGCAAGCTCACCGGCTTCGACGACATCCTGAAGAAGCTCGCCGGCCTGGTCTCCGAGCGGGCGATCCGGCTGATGTTCCTGGCCACCGCCGTGAAGACCTCCGAGCGCCAGTTCCCGGAGCTGCACGACATGGTGCGGGACGCCGCCTACGTGCTCGACCTGGAGCAGGTCCCCGACCTGTACGTCTCCCAGGACCCGACGGTCAACGCGTACTGCATCGGCATCGACACCCCGGTCATCGTGGTCACCAGCGGCCTGGTCGAGCTGCTCGACGAGGAGGAGCTGCGCTCCGTCATCGGCCACGAGGTCGGCCACGCGATGTCCGGCCACGCCGTCTACCGGACGATGCTGATGATCCTCACCAACATCGCCACCCGGATCGCCTGGGTGCCGCTGGGCAACCTGGCGATCACCGCGATCATCACCGCGCTCAAGGAGTGGTTCCGCAAGGCGGAGCTGTCCAGCGACCGGGCCGGCCTGCTCGCCGGACAGGACCTCCAGGCGTCCATGCGGGCCCTGATGAAGCTGGCCGGCGGCCACAACCTGGCCGAGATGAACGTCGACGCCTTCCTGGAGCAGGCCGAGGAGTACGAGAAGGCCGGCGATCTGCGCGACGGCGTGCTCAAGGTGCTCCAGCTGCTGCCGCAGACCCACCCCTTCGCGGTGGTGCGGGTCGCCCAGCTGAAGAAGTGGGCGGAGAGCGACGACTACCGCTCGATCGTGGCCGGCGCCTACCCGCGCCGCGCGGACGACCCGGACGCCTCGGTCTCCGAGCAGTGGAAGGCCGCCGCCGACCACTACACCAGCTCGGTCAAGGAGAGCAAGGACCCGCTGATGGGCCTGCTCCGGGACGTCGCCGGCGGCGCGGCGACCGTCGGCGGCAAGCTCCGCGACACCTTCACCGGCGCCGCCGGCCGCAACGGCTCCTCGGGCAACGGTTCCTCGGGCTCGGGTTCCGCGGACCGCGACGGCAGCTGACCCCCGGGGCCGCGACGACCGCCGGCCCACCGCGACCGCGACGGCGGCCGGTGTCCCGTCCGGGGCACCGGCCGCCTCGCCGTTCCACGGCCGGGGCGCGCCTCAGCCGCCCGCCAGCACCGCGCACACCTGCCAGCCCGGCCGGGCGTGGTTGCCGGGGTCGACCGGCGTCGGCGGCGCGACCGCCGTGCCCTGCGCGGTGGCCAGCACCGGCTGCAGGAAGCCCGCCATCGAGGTGTCGCAGGGCTCCGGACCGGCCTGCACCACCGAGTCCACCAGCCGCAGCTGCGCCGAGGCCAGGTCGACCCGGTCGAACTCGAAGGTCAGCTGCCGCCGCACAGTCTCCAGGGTGACCGGCGCTCCGGCCGGGGCCCCGGCCGGCTTCAGCGCGTAGACGAAAGTGTGGTCGGTGGTGATCTGCAGGGTCCCGCCGTCCGCCTCGTCGATCCGCATCGCGCCGGCCACCTTCACGGTGTTCGAGGCCAGCGCGACCTGCGCCGGATCGAAGCGGACCATCCAGCCGGTCACCGCGTGGTGCCGGTCGTCCACCGGCTGCGCCACGCTCGCGTCGAACTCCGCCTGCTCACCGGGCGTGACGAAGGCCCGCACGTCGGCGGTGGCGCCCTGGACCAGCGCGGCCGGGGCCAGCGAGGAGGCGACCAGGTAGCGCTGGACGGTGTCGAGCGCCTTGGTCACCTCGACCCGGCTGAAGTGCTCGGTGGCGGCCCCGGTCGGGGTGTTCAGCCCGATCGTGCCGTCCCCGTACCCGGGCTGCAGCGCGGTGAACGGGTCCGCCGGGTCGGCGACCGGGCGGACGGCCGACGCCGGGCTCAACGCGACCAGGCTGACGGTCAGTTGACTGCCCTCGGGCCGCACCGCGGTCCCCCTCGGCGAGCTCACGCCGAAGTACACCGCGGTCCCGAAGGCGAGCAGGATGAGCAGCAGCAGGATGAGCGCCTGGCGCGGGACGGTGCCCAGCGGGCCGAGCCGCACCCGCGGCCGGGTGGCCTTGCCGAAGGAGCCGGCCAGCCGCTCCCGGGCGGACAGTTCCTGGATGCGGGCAGCCCGCACGAACGATTCGTCGAACACGACGGACCGGAATTCGTCCTCGTTGCCGGAACCGCCCTCGGGCGTACCCTCCGGAGGCTCTCGCGGGTCACCCACACCACCAGGGTAGGCCGACACCGGCGCCGCCACGAGGGTGCGGGCGCACATTCCCGGGAACGCTCAGTGACCACCGCCCCCGGGCGTGCGCCCGCGCCCGGGGCGACCGCCCCGGCCCGCCGAAGCCCGCCCTAGCCCGCCGGCGCCGTGACCACCAGCGGGGGATCGGCCGGGGCCTGCCCCGGATCGACCCCGGCGCTGCTGGTGCCGGACTCGGGGCGCCGGGGCGCTCCCGCGGAACCGCCCACGCCCTGGTAGATCGCCGCGACCGCGATCGCCACCAGGCCCACGCCCATGATCACGGCGAGCACCCAGGCCACCGGCCGGTGCCACCGCTGCTGGGCCACGTACCGCCCGCGGGAGCGCACCGGGTCGTAGCCGCGTCGCCACCTCCGCCGGACCCGGCGGTCGGCCGCCCGGTCCGGCCCCGACCAGGGATCGGGGTAGAGGTGGTCCGCGTCGAGCCCGCTCGGGTACGGGCGCAGTTCCAGCGGCAGTCCGTCCCCCGCAGGGACGTCACAGCCCCAGCCCGGGCCCACGGCGTCCGACTCGAACCGGGCCTCGGCGGCGGCGAGTTGCCGCTCCTTGGCGGTCGGCTCGTGCACGGCGGCGGACCGGACGAAGGCCTCATCGAAGACCACGGTGGCGAACTCGTCGTCCGCACCACCGTGGTCGGCGCCGTCGGGGTACGGGAAGCCCCCCACATCCTCAGCCACGGATTCAGCGTATTACCGGCCGGGCGATTTGTCTGTGGCTCCCGGCAGTTGGTCCGTCACACGTGTGACGGACGCCCCTCACCCGGCGTTCAGCGGCCGTGCGCGTCCCCGCCCACGGTCTGCGCCGCCTCGCCCCGCACGTGGCCGTCACCAGTGACGATGTACTTGGTGCTGGTCAGCTCGGGCAGGCCCATCGGGCCGCGGGCGTGCAGCTTCTGGGTGGAGATGCCGATCTCCGCGCCGAAGCCGAACTCACCGCCGTCGGTGAAGCGGGTCGAGGCGTTGACGGCCACCGTGGTGGAGTCGACCAACCGGGTGAACCGGCGGGCGGCGGCCTGCGAGGTGGTGACGATCGCCTCGGTGTGGCCGGAGGACCAGCGGCGGATGTGCTCGACGGCGGCGTCCAGCGAGGGCACCACCGCGGCGGCCAGGTCCAGCGAGAGGTACTCGGCGCCCCAGTCCTCGTCGGTGGCCGGGACCACGGTGGCCGGGCCGCCCTCGGCGGCCTTCAGCACCGCCTCGTCACCGTGCACCGTCACCCCGGCCTCGGCGAGCGCCGCCAGCGCGAGCGGCAGGAAGGCGTCCGCGACGTCCTGGTGGACCAGCAGCGTCTCGGCCGCGTTGCAGACGCTGACCCGCTGCGCCTTGGAGTTCAGCAGGATGCCGACGGCCATCGCCAGGTCCGTCTCGGCGTCCACGTAGACGTGGCAGTTGCCGGTGCCGGTCTCGATCACCGGGACGGTGGAGCCCTCGACCACGGTGCGGATCAGCGAGGCGCCGCCGCGCGGGATCAGCACGTCCACGTGGCCGCGGGCGCGCATCAGCTCCCGCACCGAGTCCCGGCTCTCCCCCGGCACCAGCTGGACCGCGTCGGCGGGCAGCCCGGCCGCGGCGACGGCGTCGCGCACCACGGCGACCAGCGCGGTGTTGGAGCGGTAGGCGGAGGCGGAGCCGCGCAGCAGCACCGCGTTGCCGGACTTGAGGCAGAGCGCGGCGGCGTCCGCGGTGACGTTCGGGCGGGCCTCGTAGATGATGCCGACCACGCCGAGCGGCACCCGGACCTGCCGCACGTCCAGGCCGTTGGGCAGGGTGTAGCCGCGCACCACCTCGCCGACCGGGTCGGGCAGGCCGGCCACGTCGCGCACGTCGGAGGCGATCGCGGCGATCCGCTCCTCGGTCAGGGTCAGCCGGTCGATCACCGACTCGGCCGTGCCGGCCGCCCGGGCCCGCTCCACGTCCTCGGCGTTGGCCGCGACGATCTCGGCGCCGCGGGCCACCAGGGCGTCCGCGACCGCCAGCAGCGCGGCGTCCTTCGCGCCGCGCGGCAGCGGGGCGAGCGCGGCGGCGGCCTCCCGGGCTCGGCGCGCTACGGCGAGGACGGGGCTGTCGGCGGTGGCGAGGTCGCTGGTCATGCCGCCAAGGGTAGCGACTGCACCCGCCCCGCCCGGGCGGTATTTCGCCCGGTGAGACGCCGCTCCGCCGGTCCCGGCCCGACGGTCCCCGGCCCGACGGGGCCGCCCGGCCGCCGGGGACGGCCCAGCACGAGGCGGCTCAGTACGGGGCGGCTCAGTACGGGTGCACGCCGCCCAGGTGCGGCGGCGGGTCGCCGAAGCCCTCCGCCACCCGTTTGTGGTACGTCGCCCGGTCGACCACCTCCAGCCCGACGATCTCCCAGGGCGGCAGGTTCGCGGTGACCTTGTGCTCGCCCCACAGCCGCAGCGCGATGGCCGCCGCGTCGTGGAGGTCCCGGGCCTGCTCCCAGTAGCGGATCTCCGCGTGGTCGGCCGCGTAGCGGGCGGTCAGGAAGAACGAGTGGTCGTGCGCCAGCTGCTCCAGTGAGGCGCGCAGCGAGGGCAGCGGGGTGACCTGCCCGGCCACGCTCAGCACCACGTGCCACAGCCGCGCCTGCTCGGGCACGGTGGGCGGCTGGGCCGCCCGGTCGCGTTCGGGCCGCATCCTGCGCACCCCGCCGGGCCTCTGCGGCGGCGGACCGGCCGGCTCGGCGGGGCCGTCCCCGCGCCCGCCGTCGATGCTGGTCAGCCGCCGGCCCGCCGTCCCTGCGGTCAGCGCTGCCTCGCGCCTGCGTTCCACCGGCGGCCTCCTGTTCGGCGATGTCCTGTCGTCCCCACCGGCCCCGTCGACCCTCGGCCGACCGGTACGGCTGCGCCCCTCCTCGCCCGTGGCCGGGCCGCTCCCGGTACGGAGCGGCCCGCCGTGCGCGCTGCGCCGATCGGCCGGGCGGCCGGTGCCGGCCCGCCGGGCCGGTCAGCCGCGCAGAACGACCAGGTCGTCGCGGTGGACGACCTCGCGCTCGTACGCGGCGCCGAACTCCTGGGCCAGGTCGCGGGTGGACCGGCCGAGCAGGCGGGGCAACTCCCTCGCATCAAAGTTGACCAGTCCGCGAGCCACGATGTGGCCGTTTTCGGCAAGAAGGTCCACCGGATCACCCGCGGCGAACTCCCCGTCGACCTTGGTGACCCCGGCCGGCAGCAGCGAGGCGCCGCCGGAGACGACCGCCCGGACGGCACCCTCGTCCAGGTGCAGCGCCCCGCGCGGGCTGCTCGCGTGGGCCAGCCAGAGCATCCGGTCGGAGGTCCGGCTTCCGGTGCGCAGGAAGAGCGTGCCGGTGGGCCGGCCGGCCAGCGCGTCGGCGGCCTGGCTGGCGGCGGTGAGCACCACCGGGATGCCGGCGCCGGTGGCGATCCGGGCCGCCTCGACCTTGGTGACCATGCCGCCGGTGCCGACCCCGGCCTTGCCGGCGCTGCCGATCTCGATGCCGTCGAGGTCCTGCGGGCCGCGCACCTCGGCGATCCGGCTGGTGCCGGGGCGGGACGGGTCGCCGTCGTACAGGCCGTCCACGTCGGAGAGCAGCACCAGCAGGTCGGCGCGGACCAGGTGGGCGACCAGGGCGGCGAGCCGGTCGTTGTCGCCGAACTTGATTTCGGCGGTGGCGACGGTGTCGTTCTCGTTGACGATCGGCATCGCGCCCATCGCCAGCAGCTGGTCCAGGGTGCGGTAGGCGTTGCGGTAGTGGGCGCGCCGGCTGGCGTCCTCGGCGGTGAGCAGCACCTGGCCGACCCTGATCCCGTACCGGGCGAAGGAGGCGGTGTAGCGGGCGACCAGCAGGCCCTGGCCGACGCTGGCGGCGGCCTGCTGGCGGGCCAGGTCCTTGGGCCGCCCGTCCAGGCCGAGCGGGGCCAGGCCGGCGGCGATCGCGCCGGAGGAGACGAGCACGACCTCCGGCGCCCCGGGGCGGCCGCGCAGCTTGGCGAGCGCGTCCACCAGGGCGTCGACGCGGTCGGCGTCCAGGCCGCCGGCCGCCGTGGTCAGGGAGGAGGAGCCGACCTTGACGACGATCCGCCGCGCGGTCAGCACCTCGTCCCGCAGAGAGTCCTCGCTCATCTCGCTGTACGCCCTTCCGGTGTGGTGCGGGTACGGCGGGGCCCGGGCCCGGCCGTCACCCCCGCAATCTACGCGATCGGCGCAGGTCACCCGCCGGGTGTTTCACCGGCTGGACCCGGCCTGGTCACGGGCCCGCCACAGCCCGTCCGGCAATCCGGATGACTGGTATGGTCCCTGACCGCAAGCCAGATCGGGGGACGGCTTCTTGCCCGCTGGACCCATGTCGTCATCGACCCTTCCTGTCACGACGGGCGGCGCCGCACTGGGCAAAGGCCGGCAACGGTCGCGGCCGTGCGCCCAGGAGAAATGCGCACCATGCGTTCGTACACCACCAAGCTGACCTTCGCCGCGCTCGCGGCGGCCACCGCCCTGTCGCTCGCGGCCTGCGGGCCGGACAACGCCGACCCGGCCGCGCCGGCGGGCGGCTCGACCGGTGCCGCTCCGGCGCCGACCAGCGGCGCTCCGGGCACCGCCACCGGGGGTGCCGGCACCGGGGGCACCGCCCCGGGCGGCGCGGCCGGCGGTTCGACCGCGGCGCCGTCGGGTGCGGCGACCGGCGGTGCGGCGGCCGGCGGCGCGGGCACCGCCGGTGCGGCGGGCGGCGGGGCCGCCGGCGGAGCCGTCCCGGCGGCCGCCAGCAGCGTGAAGGTCGGCCAGAGCGCCACCGTGGACTTCGCCGACAAGACCTCCAAGGTCGCCACCAAGCTGGAGATCACCGTCACCGGCGTCGAGGTCGGCTCGGTGCAGGACTTCACCGCCGCCAAGATCAGCATCGTCGGCCTGGAAGGCCGCACCCCGGTGTACGTGAGCTACACCATCAAGAACGTCGGGGACGCCAGCCTCTCCTTCACCGCCCCGGACTCGAAGTTCGTCGTCTTCGACACCGCCGGCAAGAAGGGGCTCAACGTCATGACCGCCGCCACCCCGCTGCCCAAGTGCACCGGGGCGAAGTTCCAGGGCGTGACCAAGGGCGCCGAGACCAAGGGCTGCACCATCATCTCCATCCCCGGGAACACCCCGGCCGCGGTCGGCTACACCGACCTGGCCGACCCGCTGAAGCTCCAGGCCTCCTGGGCCAAGTGACGCCCGGTCACCGCTGAACACGCGGACGGCCCCCGCCACCTTCGACAGGTGACGGGGGCCGTCCGGCAGGGGCCCTGGAGACGGGCCTCAGGACTCCGAGGCTCAGTGGTCCTCGTCGTCCTCGCCCTCGATGGCGGCCTGGCGGCCGCTGGAGAGCGCCTCGAAGGCGAGGAACTCGGACTCGGCCGCGTCCCGGCCCTTCTGCTTCTCGCGGCGGCGGTCGACCGCCGGGCGCGGGTTCTCGAAGCGGTGGTCCTCACCGCGACGGCCGAGCATCTCGGCACCGGCGGCCATGGTCGGCTCCCAGTCGAAGACGACGGCGTTCTCCTCGGGGCCGATGACGACGGTGTCGCCCTCGTGCGCCCCGATCTTCCACAGCTCCTGCTCGATCCCGAGGCGGGCCAGCCGGTCGGCGAGGTAGCCGACGGCCTCGTCGTTGCTGAAGTCGGTCTGGCGGACCCAGCGCTCCGGCTTGACGCCGCGGATGTGGTACGCGCCGTCCTCCTCGGTGATGGTGAAGCCGGCGTCGTCGACGGCCTTGGGCCGCAGCACGATCCGGGTGGACTCCTCGGCCGGCTTGGCGGCGCGCGCCTCGGCGACGATCCCGGCCACGGCGAAGCTCAGCTCGCGCAGGCCCTTGCGGGAGGCGGCGGAGACCTCGAACACCCGGTAGCCGCGCTCCTCCAGGGAGGCGCGGGTCAGGTCGGCGATGTCCTGGCCGTCCGGGACGTCCACCTTGTTGAGCGCGACCAGGCGCGGGCGGTCCTCCAGGCCGCCGTACTCGGCGAGCTCGGCCTCGATGGTCTCCAGGTCGGTCAGCGGGTCGCGGCCGGGCTCCAGGGTGGCGCAGTCCAGCACGTGCACCAGCACCGAACAGCGCTCCACGTGGCGCAGGAACTCCAGGCCCAGGCCGCGGCCCTGGCTGGCGCCCGGGATCAGGCCGGGCACGTCGGCGATGGTGTAGACGGTGTCGCCCGCGGTGACCACCCCGAGGTTGGGGATCAGGGTGGTGAACGGGTAGTCCGCGATCTTCGGCTTGGCGGCGGAGAGCACCGAGATCAGCGAGGACTTGCCGGCGCTCGGGTAGCCGACCAGGGCCACGTCGGCGACGGACTTGAGCTCCATGACGATGTCACGGGCCTCCCCGGGCTCGCCGAGCAGCGCGAAGCCGGGCGCCTTGCGGCGGGCCGAGGCCAGCGCGGCGTTGCCGAGGCCGCCGCGGCCGCCCTGGGCGGCGACGAAGCTCGTGCCGTGCCCGACCAGGTCGGCCAGCACGTTGCCCTTGCGGTCCAGCACCACGGTGCCGTCCGGCACCAGCAGGACGAGGTCCTCGCCGATCGCGCCGGTGCGGTTGCCGCCCGCGCCCGGCTTGCCGTTGGTGGCCTTGCGCTTGGGCGAGTGGTGGTACTCCAGCAGGGTGGTGACCTGCGAGTCCACGGTGAGGATGACGCTGCCGCCCTCACCGCCGTTGCCGCCGTCCGGGCCGCCGAGCGGCTTGAACTTCTCGCGGTGCACGGAGGCGCAGCCGTGGCCCCCGTTACCCGCGGCGACATGAAGTTCGACGCGGTCCACGAAGGTGGTCATGGGTGTGCCTCCAGTGCGCGAGAGTCTGCTTGCTACCTGCGTAAAGCGTGAAGGGTGGACCGGAGAATTCCGGCCCACCCTTCACTGTGAGTCTTGTCCGACCCGGTGGGTCTTCTCAGACTCGGGAGTCCGCGGGGACTCAGGCCTCGACGGCCACGATGTTGACGACCTTGCGGCCACGACGGGTGCCGAACTGCACCGCACCGGCGGTCAGCGCGAACAGGGTGTCGTCGCCACCGCGACCGACACCGGCACCCGGGTGGAAGTGGGTGCCGCGCTGGCGGACGAGGATCTCGCCGGCGGAGACGACCTGGCCACCGAAGCGCTTCACGCCGAGGCGCTGGGCGTTCGAGTCACGGCCGTTACGAGTAGAGCTTGCGCCCTTCTTGTGTGCCATTTTTCGCTATCCCCTTACTTGCTGACCGAGTCGATGCTCGTGATGCGCACCGCGGTGTGCTGCTGACGGTGACCCTGGCGACGGCGGTAGCCGGTCTTGTTCTTGTAACGCAGGATGACGATCTTGTCACCCTTGGTCTGGTCGACCACCTCGGCGTGAGCCTTCACGCCGGCCAGGACCCACGGGTCGGAGGTGACGGCGTCACCGTCGACGACGAGGATGGTCGAGAGCTCGACCGAGTCACCCGGCTTGGCCTCGATACGGTCGATCTCCAGCACGTCGCCCACGGCGACCTTGTGCTGGCGGCCGCCTGCGCGAACGATCGCGTACATGCGGTACCTGCTTTCCTTGCTCGGTCGGAACCCCCGACGCCAGCCACCTGGGTACGGACACAGGAGCCTCTCCCCGGTCCTCCGCGCGAACGCGGCGACCCGGGAAGGTGATGTGCTCGGGAGCATGGCGTAGACACGCCGATGGTCAAGAATACGGACCGGCCGCCCGGGGGGCAAACCGGCCCGTACGACCCGGGGCGGGATCACTCCCGCCCCGGGCGTGGGCACTACTCGGACGCCGTATCACCCTCGGCGGCCGCGGCCTTCTTGGCCGCCGCGCTCGTCCGCTTGGTGGCGGTCTTGCGGGCGGTGGTCTTCTTGGCCGCCGTGGTGGTCTTCTTGGCGGCGGTCTTCTTCGCGGCGGTCTTGCGGGCGGCCCGCTTCTTCGGCGCCGGCGCCTCCTCGGCCGGAGCCTCGGCGGCCTCGGCGGCCTCCGCGGCCTCGGGGGCCTCCGTGGTCTCGGGAGCCTCGGCGACGACCGCGGCCTCCGCGACCACGACCGGCTCACCCGGCGCCTCGGCGACGGCCTCGGCGGCGGCTTCCGCGACCGCCGGGGCGGCGGCCTCCAGGGCCGCCTCCAGCGCCGCCTCGGCCTTGGCCTGGAGCACCACGATCTCGGCGGTGTCCGGGGAACCCGCCGGAGCGGTCGCCTTGCGCACCGCGCGGCGACGCGGACGGCCCGCCGGAGCGGCGGCCGGGACCTCGGCCACGGGGGCCGCGGGGACCTCGACGGCCGGCGCGGCCGCCTCGGCCGGAGCCTCGACGCCCGGGACCTCCAGGGCCAGCTGGCCCTCGATCTCCTCGCGCACCGGCTCGGCGACGTCCTCCGCCGACTCGGACAGGATGGTCACCACGGGCTCGACGGCCTGCGGCTCCTCGTGGCCCGCACCGCCCTTGCCGCGGCGACGGCGCTTGCCGCCGCCCGCACCGGCCTCGCCCGCCGCCACGGGGGCGTGGACGTGGGCGCTCGGCTGCTCCATGTGGACGATCACGCCGCGGCCGTTGCAGTGCACGCACGGCTCGGAGAAGGACTCCAACAGGCCCTGGCCGACCCGCTTGCGGGTCATCTGGACCAGGCCCAGCGAGGTGACCTCGGCCACCTGGTGCTTGGTCCGGTCCCGGCCCAGGCACTCCAGCAGGCGGCGCAGCACCAGGTCGCGGTTGGACTCCAGCACCATGTCGATGAAGTCGATCACGATGATGCCGCCGAGGTCGCGCAGCCGCAGCTGGCGCACGATCTCCTCGGCCGCCTCGATGTTGTTCCGGGTGACCGTCTCCTCCAGGTTGCCGCCCTGGCCGACGAACTTCCCGGTGTTGACGTCGATGACGACCATCGCCTCGGTGCGGTCGATCACCAGCGAACCGCCGCTGGGCAGCCAGACCTTGCGGTCCAGCGCCTTCATCAGCTGCTCGTCGATCCGGTAGGTGGCGAACACGTCCACCTCGGAGGTCCACCGCTGGAGCCGCTCGGCGAGGTCCGGGGCCACGTTGGAGACGTACTCGTGGATGGTCTTCCACGCCTCGTCGCCGGAGACGATGACCTTGCTGAAGTCCTCGTTGAAGATGTCGCGGACGACCCGGACGGTCATGTCCGGCTCGCCGTACAGCAGCGCCGGGGCGTTGCCGGTCGCGGCCTTCTTCTGGATGTCCTCCCACTGCTGCTGGAGGCGCTGGACGTCGCGGGTCAGCTCCTCCTCGGAGGCGCCCTCGGCGGCGGTGCGCACGATGACGCCCGCGTCGTCCGGGACGATCTTCTTGAGGATCTGCTTCAGCCGGGCGCGCTCGTTCTCCGGGAGCTTGCGCGAGATGCCCGTCATCGAGCCCTCGGGCACGTACACCAGGTAGCGGCCGGGCAGCGAGATCTGGCTGGTCAGGCGGGCGCCCTTGTGGCCGATCGGGTCCTTGGAGACCTGCACCAGCACGGACTGGCCGGACTTCAGCACCGACTCGATCCGGCGCGGGCCGCCGTGGCCGCCCAGCGCGCCGAAGTTGACCTCACCGGCGTACAGCACCGCGTTGCGGCCCTTGCCGATGTCGACGAAGGCGGCCTCCATCGACGGCAGCACGTTCTGGACCTTGCCCAGGTAGACGTTGCCGACGTACGAGGTGGCCTGCTCCTTGTTGACGTAGTGCTCGACCAGCACGCCGTCCTCGAGGACGCCGATCTGGGTGCGCTGGCCGCTCTGGCGCACCACCATGACGCGCTCGACCGACTCGCGGCGGGCCAGGAACTCGGCCTCGGTGATGATCGGCACCCGGCGGCGGCCCAGCTCGCGGCCCTCGCGGCGGCGCTGCTTCTTGGCCTCCAGACGGGTCGAGCCCTTGATGGACTGCACCTCGTCCGGGTCGAAGGACGGCTCGGTGGAGCGGCGGCGCGGCTCGCGCACCTTCACCACCGTGCGGACGCCGTCCTCGGTGGTCTCGGCGGCCTCGACGGCGCCGGCCTCACCGCTGCGGCGACGGCGGCGACGGCGGCGACGCGACGAGGACAGGCCGGCGGCCAGGTCGTCGTCCTCCTCGCCCTCGTCCTCGGCGACGGCCTCGGCCGACTCCTCGGCGGCGGGCTGCTCGGTCTCGACGGCCTCGGCGGCCTCGAACTCCTCGGCCTCGCCACGGCGGCGGCGACGGCCACCCCGGCGGCGACGGCGCGACGGACGGCCGTCGTCCTCCCACTCGCCCTCGGTCTCCGGACCGGCGACGGGGGCCTCCACGGCGGGCGCCTCGGCGACCGGGGCCTCGACGACCGGCGCGGCCTCGACCGGGGCCTTCACGGGGGCCTTCGCCGGCGCCTTCGCCTGGGCCTGGGCCTTCGCCTGGGCGGCCGGCTTGCGACGGGTCGGCTCGACCCGGGTACGGACCCGGCGGCGACGGCCGACACCGCTGTACTCGAACTCGTCGTCCTCCTCCGTGCGCTCGGCCACGGCCGGGGCCTCGGCCTGCACCGGGGCGGCGACGGGCTGCTGCGGCGCGGCCGCGGTGGCCGGCGCGGACGGCGTGGACGGCGCGACGAAGGGGGCCGGCTCCTGGAACACCGGCGCCTGGAAGACCGCGGTGGCCGGGCGCACGGCGCGACGGCGCACCCGGTGGTGCGGCTCGGCGGGGGCCTCGGTGACGGGGGCCTCGGGGGCGGCGGCCTCGACGGCCTCCTCCTCGGGCTCCTCCGCGGCGGCGGGCTCCTCGGCCTGCGGCGCCTCGGCGACGGGCTCCTCCACCGGGGCCTCGACGACCGGCGCGGCCTCGACCACGCGACGGCGGCGGGGGCGGCGGGCCGGAGCGGCCGGGGCCTCCTCGACCACCGGCTCGGCGGCGGGGGCCTCGGGGGCGGCGGCCTCCACGACCGGCGTCTCGACGACCGGCGCCTCGGCCTCGGTCGTGGGAGCACCGGCGGGCGCCTCGGCGCGCTTGCGGGTGCGCCGGGCCCGGGCGGGCTTCTCGGCGACGGGCTCGGCGACCTCGGCGACCTCGGCGACCTCGGCCTTGTCGGCCTTCTCCGCCTTCTCGGTCTTGCCCGCCTTGGTGGCCCTGGTGGCCCTGGTGGCCTTCGCGGGCTTCTCGGCGGCGGGCTCGGCGGCCGGGGCCTGCGCCGTCTCCGGTGCGGTCACCACGATCGGGGTGGCCTCCGGCGCCCCGGCCGGGGCCTCGGCGCGCTTGCGGGTCCGGCGGGCCCGGACCGGCTTCTCGGCGGCGGGCTCGGCCGCCGGCTCCACGGCCGGAGCCGGGGTGGCCGCGGCGGTCGGCGTCTCGGCCGGCAGCACCGTCTCGGCCGCCTCGGCGGCCGCACCCTGCGGGGTGCCCGCCGGGCGGGACACCGCGCGGCGACGACGGCGCGGCGGCGCGGCGGACGCGCCCTCGCCACCGGTCGCGGCGGTTTCGTTCTGGTCCGTGGCCGCAGTCTGCTGCGGATCGGTGTTATCGAGCATGCGGGTGGATCTCCCGTCAGGCCCCCGGGCTCCACATCCGGGCACGGCACGGCACCGCTGGGCGGCCGGCATCGCGACGATGCCCGGACCGGACCCTTTTGACGGTGCCGCCGCGCGGACGCGACGCCGCACAGGGGCTCGTAGTCTCGCTCGGCGCCCCGCGCTCGGCGGGGTGTCGAAAGTCTTCTGGTTCTGACCAGTCTTCTGAGGTTTTCCCAAGCTGCGCCGTCCCCCAACCCCGGGTGGCTCCCGGACGGGGTCCCGGACCGGCCGACCTTCCTGGTCGGCAGGCCCCGGGTGGCAGGCCTGTGCTGCGACGACGCTCGCTCCCCTGGGGAGCCGCGGGAACCCTGGAGGACCGTCGGGTCCAGTGAGGCACTGGACCCGGCCTCCCCCCGCTAGGCGGACGCGGTAGCGTGCGGCCCCACGGTCGGCTCCGAGCCGACCGGGGCCGCCGCGCGGTCGAGCGCCAGCGGGTCGGTCACCGTGCCGGTCTCCTCGTCGAGCGGCCCCTGCGCCAGCCTGGTCACCTCTGCGGGGACCGGCGGCGCCAGGTCGGCCGTCGCACGGAGACCGGACAATACGTCGTCGGGTCGTACGGCGGGTGTGGCGTGTCGTACTACCAGGCGCAGTATCGCACAGGGACGGCCGGTCCGAACATCGCGGTCGGTTCCGGGCCCGGCGTCCGCACCGGCCTCGACCTGGGCCGGGACGGCTTCCAGCGCCGCCACCGCGCCCCGCGCGTCGAAGACCCGCAGGCCGTTCTTGGTGCGGCGCTCGACCTCGACCCGCTCGGCGGCGAGGAAGCTCGCGACCGCCTCGGCGGCCACGTCGGGCTCCACGCCGTCCAGTCGGAGCAGCCACTCGGAGGCCTCCAGGCGCTCCACGAAGTTCGGCGTCCGGACCTCGACCGCGTCGATCACGTCCAGGCCTGCCGGCAGCGACTCGTCCAGCTGCGCCCGCAGTTGCTCGGGGTCGCGGACCGCGGCCAGGCCGATCTCCAGGTACTCCGCCTCGCTCGCCACCCCGGTCGGGGCCGCGTTGGCGTAGGAGACCTTCGGGTGCGGGGTGAAGCCGGCCGAGTAGGCCATCGGAACGGCGGACCGGCGCAGGGCGCGCTCGAAGGCGCGCTGGAAGTCGCGGTGGCTGGTGAAGCGGAGCCGGCCGCGCTTGGTGTAGCGGAGACGAATCCGCTGCACCGTCGGCGCGGGCGGCGGACCGTCGGGCGTACGGCGTGCCAGGGTCGCTCAGTCCTTAGTCAGTTGTCCCAGTCCGGTGCGGCGTCTTCCCGCCACTGTCCGGACTCTGTCACCTCAAAGGGTACGCGCCCCGCGCTCCCCCTCGCTCCGCCCCTGGTCAGCCTCCGCTCCACCGCACGCCGCGACCCCCGGCCGGAACGTTCCGGCCGGGGGTCGCGGGATGGGGGACGCGCTACTTGTTGACCACCGTCAGGGGGAGCATCTTCTTGCCGGTGGGGCCGATCTGGATCTGGGTGTCCATCTGGGGGCACACGCCGCAGTCGAAGCACGGGGTCCAGCGGCAGTCGTCGACCTCGACCTCCTCCAGGGCGTCCTGCCAGTCCTCCCAGAGCCAGTCCTTGTCGAGGCCGCTGTCCAGGTGGTCCCAGGGCAGCACCTCCTCGTAGGTGCGCTCGCGGGTGGTGTACCAGTCGACGTCGACGCCGGTGCCGGACAGGCCCTTGTCGGCGCAGGCCATCCAGCGGTCGTACGAGAAGTACTCGCGCCAGCCGTCGAAGCGGCCGCCGTCCTCGTAGACCGCGCGGATGATCGCGCCGACCCGGCGGTCGCCGCGGGAGAGCAGGCCCTCGACGATGCCCGGCTTGCCGTCGTGGTAGCGGTAGCCGATGTTCTTGCCGTACTTGCGGTCGCCGCGGATCGAGTCGCGCAGCTTGGCCAGGCGGGCGTCGGTGTCCTCGGCGGACAGCTGCGGGGCCCACTGGAACGGGGTGTGCGGCTTGGGCACGAACCCGCCGATGGAGACGGTGCAGCGGATGTCGTTCTGGCCGGTGACCTCGCGGCCCTTCTGGATGACGTTCTTCGCCATCTCGCCGATCTGGAGCACGTCCTCGTCGGTCTCGGTCGGCAGGCCGCACATGAAGTACAGCTTCACCTGGCGCCAGCCGTTGCCGTACGCGGTGGCGACGGTGCGGATCAGGTCCTCCTCCGACACCATCTTGTTGATCACCTTGCGCATGCGCTCGCTGCCGCCCTCGGGGGCGAAGGTGAGGCCCGAGCGGCGCCCGTTGCGGGACAGCTCGTTGGCGAGGTCGATGTTGAAGGCGTCGACGCGGGTGGACGGCAGCGACAGGCCGATCTTGTCCTCGGTGTACCGGTCCGCCAGGCCCTTGGCGATGTCGCCGATCTCGGTGTGGTCGGCGCTGGACAGCGACAGCAGGCCGACCTCCTCGAAGCCGGTCGCCTTCAGCCCGCGCTCCACCATCTCGCCGATGCCGGTGATGCTTCGCTCCCGCACGGGGCGCGTGATCATGCCGGCCTGGCAGAAGCGGCAGCCGCGGGTGCAGCCGCGGAAGATCTCCACGGACATCCGCTCGTGCACCGTCTCCGCGAGCGGGACGAGCGGCTGCTTCGGGTACGGCCACTCGTCCAGGTCCATCACGGTGTGCTTGGACACCCGCCACGGCACGCCCGGGGCGTTCGGCACGACGCGGCCGATCCGGCCGTCGGCCAGGTACTCCACGTCGTAGAACTTCGGGACGTACACCCCGCCGGTGCGGGCCAGGCGCAGCAGCAGCTCGTCCCGGCCGCCCGGGCGGCCCTCGGCCTTCCAGGCCCGGATGATCTCCGTGATGTCGAGGACGGCCTGCTCGCCGTCGCCGACCACGGCGCAGTCGATGAAGTCGGCGATCGGCTCCGGGTTGAAGGCCGCGTGGCCGCCGGCCAGGACGATCGGGTCCTCGTCGGTGCGGGCCGCGGCGTCCAGCGGGATGCCGGCCAGGTCGAGCGCCGTGAGCATGTTGGTGTAGCCGAGCTCGGTGGAGAACGACAGCCCGAACACGTCGAAGGCCTTCACCGGGCGGTGGGCGTCCACGGTGAACTGGGGGACTTCGTGCTCGCGCATCAGCGCCTCGAGGTCCGGCCAGACGCTGTAGGTGCGCTCGGCGAGCACACCCTCGCGCTCGTTCAGCACCTCGTAGAGGATCATGACGCCCTGGTTGGGCAGGCCGACCTCGTAGGCGTCGGGGTACATCAACGCCCAACGGACGTCGCAGGCGTCCCAGTCCTTGACGGTCGAGTTGAGCTCGCCGCCGACGTACTGGATCGGCTTCTGGACGTGCGGGAGGAGGGCCTCCAGGCGTGGGAAGACCGATTCGACAGTCATGTACTAGGAACCCTTACGACGTGATTCGGTGCCGCTGGCCGGCACGGGAGGGGTGACCCTCAAGGGTAGCCCAATCCGGGGAACGGGCCGTCTGCCCCGGATCACGGGCCCCGCGCGCTCCGGCGCCTCCCGGACGACCGGTGCCCGCCCGTGCCCGCCGCCGTCCGCCGGCACCCGCCGGTGCCCGCCCCGGCACGCGCAGTGCGCGCCCGCCGGCCGGTGCCGTCCGCCGTTGACACGCCCGGAAGGGCCGTGCGGTACTGACAGGGCTCCGCCAAAGAGATCTGCCCCCCTTCCGGACAAGGAAGTTGAGTCGTACGCTCGGCCCTCTCGGTTTTCCGGCCGGCGCGACCCTCCCTCACCACGGGCCGCTCCGGCACGGCCCTGTCCGCCCCCGCCAGGCCCCGTCCCGGCTCCGCTCGGCCCCCGTCCCGGCCCGCGCGGTGCCCCGCCCCGTTCCCGCCCCCGTCCCCCGCCCGCACGCCGTGCCCGGCGGCGCACCCGCACGCCCGCGCCCCGGCGGCCGTACGACCGGCGCTAGGAGAACCATGACCGACACCGGTCGGCGGATCCGCCCCCTCCGGCCCCTCGACAACCGGCCGGCCCGCTACCCCACGCCCGCCCAGGCCGAGTCCGCCGCCCGCCGGCTCGCCCTGCGGCACCCGGACCGCTGCCGGCTGCGCGAGGTGGGCCGCTCCCGGGCCGGGCGCCCGCTGATGCTGCTCTCCGTGGACCGCGGGCCGCGCGCGGTGCTGGTGGTCGGCGGCCCGCACCCCAACGAGCCGATCGGCACCGCCGGGACCGTCCGGCTCGCCGAGGTGCTGCTGGACCGTCCCGCCTGCCCCGGCGTCTCCTGGCACCTGCTGCTCTGCCTCGACCCGGACGGTGCCGCGCTCAACGCCGGCTGGCTGGACGGCCCGCTCACCATGCGGCGCCACTACGAGCACTTCTTCCGCCCCTCCTTCGAGGAGCAGCCCGAACTGCTGCCCGCCCCCGGCTCCGGCCGCCCGCCGATGCCGGAGAGCCTGGCGCTGACCGGCCTGATCGACGAGCTGCGCCCCTTCCTCCAGTGCTCGCTGCACGGGGTGGACTTCGGCGGCGCGTTCGTCCAGCTCACCCGCCCGGTCCGGGGCCTGGCCGGGCGCTTCGCCCGCTCCGCGGAACGGGCCGGCGTCCCGCTCGACGTGGACTCCTACGACGCGATCGGCTGGGCCAGCCCGGACCCGGGCACCTATCTGATGCCGGCCCCGGGCACCGGGGGTTCCCGGGCCCTGCCGGACGAGCCGGAGCTGTCCACCTGGTCGTACGCGGCCCGGTACGGCGCGGTCAGCGCGGTGCTGGAGGTCCCGATGTGGGCCGTCGACGCGGTCGGCGACGCCCGTCCCCACCCGGCCGGGGCGCAGACCCTCGCCGCGGCCGCCCGTGACCTCACCGCGCGCGCCGAGGAGCTCGCCGCCCTGCTCCCGGGCGTCGCCGCGCACCGGTACGAGGCCTACGGCCACGAGGCGTTCGGCCCGCTGCTGCGCACCGTCGAGCTCAGCCTGGCGGCCGCCCCGCGGGTGGCCGAGGAGTGGCTGGAGCGCTGGGGCTCCGAGCCGCTCACCGCCTCCCGGGTGACCACCGCCGGCCTGGTCGCGGCCCGCGTGCCGCTGCGGGTCGCGTCGGTCCTGCTGCGGCTGCTCGCCGACGCCCGCGACCCCGCCGCCGAGGCCGCCCGCGACCGCGCCCGCGCCGTCGTCACCGACAGCCTCGACCGGCTGCGCCACCGCTTCGGCGCCCGCTGGGTCCCCGTCCAGGAGCAACTCGCCCACCAGACCCGGGCCGTCCTCACCACCGCCGACTGCCTGCTCTAGGCCGCCCGGCCCGGTTCCGCCGGTCCGGTTCCGCCGGGCGGCCTCGCGCAGGGCCGCGGTATGCGGAACCCGCACCGCGGAATCCGCGTGCCGGGCGCGGGTGTTGGGGCGGGGGACGGGATGTGGGCGGCGGTGGAGGGTGGGGCGGGTGGCGGGGAATTCGGGGGAGGCCGGGGGGCGCTCGGTGGCCGGGCGGGTGTTCTCGGTGCTGGAGGCGTTCGACGGGGAGCGGGAGTCGCTGCGGCTGGCCGAGATCGCGCGGCAGACCGGGCTGCCGGCACCGACGGCGCTGCGGATGGTGCGTGAGCTGGTCGCCTGGGGCGCGCTGGAGCGGCAGCGGGACGGCGGGTACCGGCTGGGGCGGCGGCTGTGGGCGCTGGGGGCGCTGGCGCCGTGCCTGCGCCGCATCCGGGAGCTGGCGCAGCCGGCGCTGCGGGAGCTGCACGAGCGGACCGGGCAGACCGCGCTGGTGGCGGCGCTGGACGGCCGTTCGGCGCTGCTGCTGGACCGGCTGCCGAGTGCGGCGGCACAGTCCTCGCCGTTCCAGGTGCGGGTGGGCGGGCGGATGGACCTGCACGCCACGGCGGTGGGCCGGGTGCTGCTGGCGCACGCACCGGAGGCGCTGGTGCGGGAGGTGGCGGCGGGTCTGTCGGCGGCGGGCGCGCGGCACACCCGGTACACGGTGGTGGCGCCGGGCCGGCTGGGCCGGGAGCTGGCGGCGGTGCGGCGCGGGGGTGTGGGGTACGCGCGCCGGGAGATGCAGCCGGCGTACGGGGCGGTGGCGGTGCCGGTGTTCCATCCGGACGGTTCGCTGCTGGCCGCGCTGGGGCTGGTGGTGGCCTCGCCGGTGGATCCGGCCCGGTACGAGGGGCGGTTGCGCGAGGCGGGGCGGCTGATGGCGGCCGAGGTCGCGCGTTCGGTGGCCGCGGAGGGGGCGCACCCCGCCGGATGACACGCCCCCGGAGGGGGTCTTCCCCCGGGTGACGCGCCCCGCCGGACGGCGTCTTCCACTGGGTGGAACGCCGCGGTGGCCAGGAACCGCCGGTAGCGGGCACCCTGGTGCGCGAAACGGGCGAACGCGCAGGCATCGGAGGCCGCAGTGCACAGCAGCGGTGGCAGGACACCGGCCGCGCGGGGCCTCGCCCCGTCGGCGGGTGGTCCGGGCAGCCGTGGCCGATGTCGCGCCCTCGACCGCGCCCGTGGCACCGGTGTGCCCGGCGCCCCCTGCCGCACCTCGGCCTGACGCGCCTCGGCCTGACGCCCGGGCGAGGCCCGGCAGCGGATCCGACGCGGGATCCGCCCCATCTCTCTCCTCTCCCCCTTCCCCCGCCGTGCGCGCCCGCGCCCGGCGGCGGTCCCGTACGCCCTCCACCGGCACCACCAAGGAGTCACCCATGCCCAGCAGACCCGTGCCCGCCGCCCGGCGCGTCCGCCGTCCGTTCGCCGTCCCCTCGTCCGTGCCCGCCGCCGGTCTGGCGGCCGTCCTGCTCGCCGGCTGCTCCTCGGCGGGCCCGGCCGGGCCGGGGGCGGGCGCCGAGGGTGCCCCGGTGCGCGGCGGCACCCTGAAGTACGCGGTGGCGGTCGGCACGTCCTGCCTGGACCCGCACGTCAGCCCCGGCGACGTGACGGCGGTGATCCAGCGCAACGTCTTCGACTCGCTGCTGTACCTGGACGACAAGGGCGCCTTCCACCCGTGGCTGGCGAAGTCCTGGCAGATCTCGCCGGACGCCCGGACGTACACCTTCCAGCTGCGCGAGGGCGTCACCTTCCACGACGGCACGGTCTTCGACGCGGCCGCGGTGAAGGCCAACCTGGACCACGTCAAGGACCCGAGGACCAAGTCGCTGTACGCGGCCAGCCTGCTCGGCCCGTACACCGGGACGGAGGTGGTGGACCCGCACACCGTCCGGGTGTCCTTCGCCGAGCCGTACGTGCCGTTCCTGCAGGCGGTCGCCACCCCGTACCTGGGCATCGCCTCGCCGAAGTCACTGGCGGAGAAGGCTGACCAGCTGTGCGCGGGCGGCGAGAACTCGGTGGGCACCGGGCCGTTCAAGGAGACCGAGTACGTCAAGAACGACCACGTCGAGTTCAAGCGCAACGACGCCTACGCCTGGGCCCCGGAGGGCGCCGCGAACCAGGGCGCGCCGTACCTGGACGGGCTGACGATCCGCTTCCTGCCCGAGGACTCGGTCCGCAGCGGCGCGCTGACCAGCCGCCAGGTGGACGCGGCCACGCTGCCGGTCACCGCGGTGCGCACGGTGCGGGCGGCCACCGGCATCGAGGTGAACCGCACGCAGAACCCCGGCGTGGTCTACTCGCTGTTCCTGAACACCACCCGGGGGCCGCTGCAGGACGAGCGGGTGCGCCGGGCCGTCCAGCGGTCGGTGGACGTGGACGCGCTGGTCAAGAGCATCTACTTCGGCGAGTACGAGCGCGCCTGGAGCCCGCTGAGCCCGACCACCCCGGCGGCGTACGAGGCCGGGCTGAAGGACGCGCTGCCGCACGACCCGGCGGCGGCCGGCAAGCTGCTGGACGAGGCCGGCTGGAGCGCCAAGGACGCGGACGGCTACCGGGTGAAGGACGGCAAGCGGCTGACCCTGCACTGGCCGTACATCGCCTCGCTGGTGCGCGACCAGCGCGACACCCTGGCGGCGGGCATCCAGGCGGACCTGAAGAAGGCCGGGGTCGAGCTGGTCCGCGACTCGATCGACAACGGCACCTACTTCAAGATCTACGCGAGCGGCGACTACGACCTGTGGGACAACTCCTGGGTGCGGGCCGACCCGGCGATCCTGGCGGGCTTCTACCTCTCCTCCAACACCCCGGCGGCCGGCGGCCAGAACGTGTCGCTCAGCAAGGCCCCGGAGCTCGACGGCTGGCTGACGGCGGGCGCGGCGACCACCGATCCGGCCGCCCGCAAGGCCGACTACACCAAGGCCGAGCGGTGGGCGGTGGAGCACGGCACGGTGCTGCCGCTGTACGTGACCACCAATCTGATCGGGCACACCCAGCTCGTCCGGGGCCTGGTGTTCGACGCGAACGCGTGGCCGCAGTTCGCCGGCGTCTGGAAGAACAAGTGACACGGGTCGCGCGCGCGGTGCTGCACCGGCTGGGCGGTGCGGTCCTGGTGCTCTGGGGCGCGGCCACCCTGGGGTTCCTGGCGCTGCACCTGGTGCCCGGCGACCCGGTGTCGACCCTGCTCGGCGGCTCGGTGACCACCGGTTCGGCGGCCGTCCGGGCCGAGATCACCCGGGAGTTCGGGCTGGACCGCCCGCTGTTCGAGCAGTACCTGACCTTCCTGGGCCGGCTGCTGGGCGGCGACCTCGGCCGCTCCTACCAGCAGCAGCAGCCGGTGAGCCGGATCATCGGCGAGCAGCTCGGCCCGACCGCGGGGCTCGCGCTGACGGCGTTCGGACTGATCCTGGTGTTCGCCCTGGTGTCCGCGGTGACCACGGCCGGGCGGCGACGGGCGGTGCGCGGCGCGGCCTCCGGGGCGGAGCTGCTGGCGATCTCCACCCCGCCGTTCTGGCTGGGGGTCCTGCTGCTCACGCTGTTCTCCTTCCACCTGCGGCTGTTCCCGGTCGCCGGGGCGGAGGGCTGGCAGTCGCTGGTGCTGCCGGCGGTGACCCTGGCGGTGCCGTTCGGCTCGCTGCTCTCGCAGGTGCTGCGGGAGGGGCTGGAGTCGGCGCTGCACGAGCCGTTCGCACTGACCGCCCGTTCGCGCGGGATCGGCCCGCTGGCGCTGCGCGGCCGGCACGCGCTGCGGCACGCGCTGGTGCCGGCGGTCACGCTGGGCGGCTGGCTGGTGGGCGGGCTGCTGGGCGGGACGGTCCTGGTGGAGACGGTGTTCGCCCGGCCGGGTCTGGGCCGGGTGGCGCTGGACGCGGTCACCGGGCACGACCTGCCGGTGGTGATCGGGCTGATCCTGCTGTCCGCCGCGGTCTACCTGGTGGTGAACACCGCGGTGGACGCGCTCTATCTGCTGATCGACCCCCGGCTGCGCGGCGCCGGCCGGGTGCGGGAGGTGGCGGCATGACCGGCCCCGTCACCCCCGGCATCGCTCCCGCCCCCGACGCCGACGCCGCGCCGGCCGCCGGGCCCGCCGCCCGGGCGGTCCGCTCGGGCGGCGGGCGGGCGGCCCGGGTGCGGCCCGGAGTACTGCTCGCCGCGCTGGTCCTGGCGGCGGCGGTGGTGGCCTGCGCCTGGCCCGCCCTGCTCGCCCACGCCGACCCGACGGCGGCCGACCCGGTCGCCGCGCTCACCCCGCCGGGGGCCGAACACTGGCTGGGCACCGACCAGTTGGGCCGGGACGTATACGCCCGGGTGGTGCACGGCGCCCGGTACTCGCTGCTGATCGGGCTCGGCGCGACGGCGCTGTCGGTCCTGGCGGGCCTGCTGGTCGGCCTGCCGGCCGCGCTGTCCGGACGGATCGGCGACCAGGTGGCGATGCGCGCGGTGGACGTCCTCCTGGCGCTGCCCGAACTGCTGCTCGCGCTGCTGGTGATCGCGGTGGTCGGTCCGGGCACCGGCAACGCGCTGCTGGCCATCGCGATCGCGGCCACTCCCGGGTTCGCCCGGCTGGTGCGCGGGCAGGCGATGGTGGTGCGCGGCTCGGAGTACGTGCGTGCCGCGACGGCCCTGGGGGTGCCCCGGACGGCCGTGGTGCTGCGGCACGTGCTGCCGAACACCCTGGGGCCGCTGACAGTGCCCGCCACGCTGGCCGTCGGCACCGCCGTGGTCTCGGGCTCGGCGCTCAGCTTCCTCGGGCTCGGGCCCAAGGCGCCCGCCCCGGAGTGGGGGGCGATGCTCTCCCAGGGGCGCGACTTCCTGTCCACCGCCTGGTGGATCGCGGTGTTCCCGGGGGCCGCCATCACCGCCGTGGTGGTCGCGATCACCGTGCTCGGCCGTCAGTTGCACCGCCGCCTGGAAGGACGGACGCCATGAGCCCGATCGTCGAACTGGAGGGCCTGAGCGTCGAGTTCGGCCACGGCAGGCAGCGGACCACGGCGGTGGCCGGGGTGTCGCTGTCGCTGTCGGCGGGCGAGTGCCTGGCGCTGGTCGGGGAGTCCGGCTCGGGCAAGAGCGTCACGGCCCGGACGCTGGTCGGGCTGACCGCGCCCGGTGCCGCCGTCCGGGCCGAGCGCTTCCTGGTCGAGGGCCGGGACGCCGCCGCCTTCGGCGAGCGGGAGTGGCGCCGGGTGCGCGGTCGCACCGTCGCACTGGTGCTCCAGGACGCGCTGTCCGCGCTGGATCCGCTGCGCCGGGTGGGCACCGAGGTGGGCGAGCCGCTGCTCGCCCACCGGGTGCTGCCGAAGGCCGAGGTGCCGGGCCGGGTCGAGGAGCTGCTGCGCGACGTCGGGGTTCCGGAGCCGGCCGAACGGGCCCGGCAGTACCCCCACCAGCTCTCCGGCGGGCTGCGCCAGCGGGCGCTGATCGCCTCCGCGCTGGCGGCGGGGCCGCGGGTGCTGGTCGCGGACGAGCCGACCACCGCGCTGGACGTCACGGTACAGGCCCAAGTGCTCGATCTGCTCGGCGAGTTGAAGGCCGAGGGGACGGCCCTGCTGCTGATCAGCCACGACCTGGCGGTGGTGGCCCGGCTGGCGGACCGGATCGCGGTGATGAAGGACGGCCGGATCGTGGAGAGCGGGCCGGCCGACCGGGTGCTGGGTGCGCCGGAGCACCCGTACACCCGGATGCTGCTGGCGGCCGCGCCCGATCCGGACCGACCGGGGCCGGCCCCGGCGGCCGGCGAGCAGGAGCGGAAGCAGGAACAGGACCAGGCGCAGGAGCAGGAGCAGGACCGGCTCCTCACCGCCAGGGGCCTGGTGAAGCGCTACCGCACCCCGGACGGCGGCCTGCGGGAGGCGGTCGCCGACGTGTCGTTCGCGCTCGCGCCCGGCGAGACCCTGGGCATCGTCGGCGAGTCCGGCTCCGGCAAGAGCACCACCGCCCAGCTGGTGATGGGCATGCTGGCCCCGGACGCCGGGGAGGTGCTGCTGGACGGCCGCCCGTGGAGCGCGCTGCCCGAGCGCGAGCGCCGTCCGGCCCGGGCCGCCGTGCAACTGGTCCACCAGGACCCGCTGGCCTCCTTCGATCCGCGCTTCACCGTCCGGCGGATCCTGGCCGAGGCGCTGGCGGTCGCCGGGGTGGCCCGCGGCGCGGCCCGGCGGGAACGGGCGGTCGGACTGCTGACCCAGGTGGGCCTCGGCGAGCAGCACCTGGAGCGGCGGCCGCGCTCGCTGTCCGGCGGGCAGCGCCAGCGGGTGGCGATCGCCCGGGCGCTGGCCACCGGGCCGCGACTGCTGGTCTGCGACGAGCCGGTGTCGGCACTGGACGTCTCGGTGCAGGCGCAGGTGCTGGAGCTGCTGGCCCGGCTGCGGGCCGAGCTGGGCCTGGCGATGCTGTTCATCTCGCACGACCTCGCGGTGGTGCGCCAGGTGAGCGACCGGGTGCTGGTGATGAAGGACGGCCGGGCGGTCGAGTACGGCCCGGCCGAGCGGGTGTTCCGCTCCCCCGAGCACCCGTACACCCGGCAGCTGCTGGCGGCCGTGCCCCGGCTGCCCGCACGGACCGCGGCGGTCTGACGGGCCCCGGCACACGGCGGTGCCCCGGCGGGAACGTCCCGTCGGGGCACCGTCGTTCGGAGCCGGCCGTCAGCCCGGCAGGGGGCGGCCGTCAGCCCGGCAGGAACCGCCGGAGGATCGGCGCGGCGCGGTCGGCGAGGTCGTGCTCGCCGTCCGGGGTCGGGTGCAGCCCGTCCGCGTAGACCCGGTCGGCCTCGGCGACGGGCAGCACCTCGCGGCCGTCGACCAGGTGCAGCCGCCGGTCGCCGAGCCGCTGGAGCACCCGGACCGCCTCGCCGGTCAGCTCCCGGATGCCCTCCAGGGTGAGCCCGGCGGCGTTGACCGCCTTCTCCCGCTCCACCGAGGGCAGCGCCGCGATCACCGCGATCGGGGTGTCGGGGTGGCCGTCGCGGACGGTCTCGACGAAGCCGCACACCGCCGAGCCCCAGCTGCGCGCGGTGAACACGCTGCGGATGTAGGCGTTGGTGCCGATCTCCAGGGTGATCAGCTCGGCCGGGGTGTCCCGCAGGACGCGGGCGACCAGCGGGTCCAGGTACGCCTCCCCGGCGAAGCCGAGGTTGCGCAGCCGCCAGCCGTGCCGGACGGCCACCAGGGAGACCCAGCTCTCGGACGGGCCGTGCGGGAACATCGCATGGGTGAGCGAGCTGCCGTACGCGATCCAGCGCGGGCCGGTGCGTTCGAGCGGCTCCAGCACCCGGTGGCCGTGCAGCGAGAGCCGGCCGATCCAGGTGCGGCTGAGGTGCGGCAGCCAGATCTCCACGTCGGCCGGGCCGTTCGCGCCGGCGGGCAGCGGCAGGGCGAGCCGGTGGCGGCCGGGCACCGGGTGCCACCGGTGGGCGACGACGCCGTCCACCACCACGTCCAGCGGCGCGCTGCCGGGTTCGGCGTCCAGTTCCAGGACCAGTTCGACGGCGTCGGTGCGCAGGCCGAAGCGGGCGCCGGCCGGGAGTCGGGCGAGGCGGGCGAAGTCGGCGGAGAGGGTGGTCGCCACCCGGTCCAGCGGCAGGCGCAGCGGGATCCAGCGGTCCTCGTGCCGGGCCAGGCCGCTGATGCCGTCCCAGGAGAGCCGGGGGTCGTCCGGGGTGAGGCGTTCGACGGCGGTGGCGGCGGTGGCGGCGGTGGCGGCGGGCCGGGTGGCGGTCACGCCCGGCCCTCCTGGAGGTCGGCGGCCAGGGCCTGCGCCTCGGCGGGCGCGGCCTCGGCGGGCGGCGACTGCGCGGCGTCCCCGCCCTTCGGCGCGCCCAGCCCGAGGGCGGCGGCGACCAGCCCGACGGCCGAGAAGAGCGCGGCGACCAGGAAGGCCCAGTGGTACGCGGAGAGCGAGGGCGAGGCGCCGCCGACGCCGGTGAGCACCGCCGCGCCGACGGCGACGCCGATGCCGCCGCCGAGTTGGAGGGCGGCGGTGACCAGCGCGGTGGCCAGCCCCTGGTCCTCGTTCTTCACGCCGCCGACCGCGGCGATGTTGAAGGCGAGGAAGCTGGTGCCGTTGCCGAGCCCGTGCACGATCAGCGCGGGCAGCAGGACGCTCAGGTAGTTGCTGTCGGTGCCGGTGCGCAGGAACAGCAGGATGCCGCCGCCCTGGAGGAGCAGGCCGAGGACGGCCGCCGGGCGCAGCCCGGAGCGGTTGATCAGCTTGGGCGCGAGGTTGACGGCGAGCAGGATCGCGGCGGCCATCGGGACGATCGCCAGGCCCGCCTGGAGGGCGCTGTAGCCGAGCACCTGCTGGAGGTAGAGCAGGGCGATGAACTGCCAGCCGATGGTGGCGCAGGCCCAGACCAGGCCGACGGTGTTGGCGGTGGACAGGGTGCGCGAGCGGAAGATCCGCAGCGGCAGCAGCGGGTCGGTGCGGCGCTGCTGGATGACCACGAAGACGACCAGCAGCACGACGGCGGCGATCAGCGAGCCGAGGGTGGCGGCGGAGCCCCAGCCGGCTTCGGGGGCGCGGACGAGTCCGAGGACGAGCAGCAGGACGCCGGCGGTGGCGGTGAGCGCGCCGGCCGCGTCGAAGCCGGGCCGTTCGCCGGTGCGCGCCCGGTCGGGGGCGACGGCGTAGTTGGTGACGGCGAGGACGAGCGAGGCGACGACGAAGGGGACGAAGAAGATGAGCCGCCAGTGCACTTCGGTCAGGACGCCGGAGAACACCAGGCCGGCCGCGTAGCCGCTGGCGCCGGTGAGGGAGAAGATGCCCATCGCGCGGGTGCGCTCGGGGCCCTCCTTGAACGTGGTGGTGATGATCGACATCGCCGCGGGGGCGATGAAGGCGGCGGCGACGCCCTTGATGACGCGGCTGACGACCAGCAGGGTGCCGTCGGAGACGAGCCCGCCGGCGAGGCTGACGAGGGCGAACACGGCGGTGGCCCAGAAGAACAGCCGGCGCCGGCCGAAGAGGTCGGCGGCTCGGCCGCCGAGCAGCAGGAAGCCGCCGTAGGCGACGGCGTAGCCGGAGATGATCCACTGCAGCGTCTCCGGCCCGAGGCCGAGGTCCTGCTTGATCTCCGGCAGGGCGACACCCATCAGGGAGACGTCCATCGAGTCGAGGAAGAGCTGGGCGCAGAGCACCAGGAGTGCCAACCCCTTGTGCGCGCCGAGGGTGCGGGGCGCCGTGTCCGGCATCGGCCCTCTCCCAATCCATCTGGCAGACAATCGTCTGCATCTCAATCAAGTGGGCTGAACGTAGCAGTCAAATCATCTAGCGTCAAACAATCTCCGCGCCACGCGACCTCCAACACCCCTTGCATCTCCGCGAGTTGACTTCCTATTGTTTGATAATTGCCGAACCTTAGAAATATCGGCCCTACCCACGGGGGAGTTGCCCACCCATGCCCGAATCCGTCAGACGTCCCCGCCTGCCCTCGCTCACCGGCGTCAGATTCCTGATCGTGGTCCCGGTCTTCGCCTTCCACGCGGACATGGAGAAACCGTTCGGCGACGCGGGGGTCGCCGACGCCTACGCCTGGCTCGTCGCCAACGGCGCCTGGACCGCGATCAGCTGCTTCTTCGTCCTCAGCGGCTTCGTGATCACCTGGGGCTCACGCCCCGACCACAGTGCCCGCGGCTTCTGGCGCCGCCGGGCCGCCAAGATCTACCCGCTGCACGTGCTCACCTGGGCCGCCGCGCTGGTGCTGCTCGCCGTGGCCGGCCACGCCGCGACCGCCCGCCAGGCCGTTCCCAACCTGTTCCTGGTGCACACCTGGAACCCGGACCGCGAGGTCTTCTCCAGCCTCAACGACGTCAGTTGGTCGATCTCCTGCGAGATCTTCTTCTACGCCGCCTTCCCGCTGCTGGTGCACTGGATCCGGAAGATCCGCCCCGAGCGGCTCTGGGCCTGGACCGCTGCGGTGATCGCCGCGGTCCTGCTCGTCCCGGCCGCCTCCGCCCTGCTGCCGGACCGTCCGCCGCTGCCCTTCGGTTCCGGCTCGGTGTGGCAGTTCTGGTTCGTCTACGTGTTCCCGCCGGTGCGGCTGCTGGAGTTCGTGCTGGGCATCCTGCTCGCCCGGATCGTCCTCACCGGCCGCCGGCTGCCGATCGGCGCCCTGCCCGCCGCCCTGCTCCTGATCCCGGCCCAACTCCTGGCCAAGCAGCTGCCGTTCCTGTGGGGGCTGACCACCCCCGCGATCGTCCCGATCGCCCTGCTGCTGCCCGCGCTCGCCGCCCGGGACGTGGCCGGCCGGCGCTCCTTCCTCACCTCCCGGCCGCTGGTCACCCTCGGCAGCTGGACCTTCGCCTTCTACCTGGTCCACCGGCTGATCCTGGACCACGGCCACCGCGCCCTCGGCGCCGGACGGACCTTCACCACCCCGGTCGCCGCCGCGCTGCTGCTCGGCGCGTTCACCGCCGCCTGGCTGCTCGCCGGGCTCCTGCACCGGTACGTCGAGCTCCCGGCCGTACGGCTGCTCGCCGCACCCCGCCGGCGCACCACCGACGCCACGCCCCCGAGCCCCCCGACCGGCCCGGCGCCCGCCCCCGACCCGGACACCGGCCGCCTGACCGAAGCCCCGACCACCTGATCACGCGCCCGCACCCGCACCCCCGACCGGAACCACGACCGCCCGACCACGACCCCAGTGATCCCACCGAGAGGCAGACCGATGACCGACCAGGACCTCACCGCCTACCCCCTTCCGCTCTCCCCCTACGGCGAGCCGCCCGCCGAGTTCGCCGAACTGCGCGCCAAGTGCCCGGTCAGCCGGGTCCGGCTGCCCAGCGGCGACCAGGCCTGGCTGGTCACCGGCTACGACGAGGTCGTCTCCGCGCTCTCCGACCAGCGACTGTCCCGGGCCGCGCTGCGCGAGCCGGGCGCCGTGCGCACCGTCTCCGGCGAGGACTTCTCCGACAACCCGTACAACCTGCTCAACCAGGAGGGCCCCGACCACGCCCGGCTGCGCCGACTGATCTCCCCCGCCTTCACCCCGCGCAAGGCCGAGCGCTGGCGCTCCCGGGTGGTCGAGATCGCCGACGAGCTCATCGACCGCCTGGTCGAAGGTCCCCGGCCGGCCGACCTGCACCACGACTTCGCCGCCGTGCTGCCGGTCTGGGTGATCTGCGAGATGGTCGGCGCCCCGGTCGAGGACCGCCCGCTGCTCCAGCAGTGGACCGACCGGCTGGTCTCCATCACCGCCCACACCCCCGAGGAGCGGCTCGCGGCCCGCCAGGAGTCCGCCGCGTACGTCGCCGGGCTGGTCGCCGAACGCCGCGCGAACCCCGGCGAGGACCTGCTCTCCACCCTCATCGCGGCCCGCGACGACGAGGACCGCCTCGACGAGCGCGAGCTGGTCTGGCTCGGCATCAACCTGCTGGTCGCCGGCCACGACACCACCGTCAGCGCGGTCTCCCGGGCGCTGTACCAGCTGCTGCGCCACCCCGACCAGTGGCGGCTGCTCACCGAGCGCCCCGACCTGCTGGACAACGCGACCGAGGAACTGCTGCGCTACGCCCCGCCGTCCGAGATCGGCTTCATGCGGGTCGCCACCGAGGACCTGGAGCTGGCCGGCACCCCGGTCGCCAAGGGCGAGGGCGTCATCCCGGTGATGCACGCGGCCGGCCGCGACATCCGCCGGGTGGACGACCCCGAGCGGCTCGACCTCACCCGCGCCGACCCGAAGCACGTCGCCTTCGGCCACGGCGCCCACTACTGCCCCGGCGCGGGCGTCGCCCGGATGGAGCTCCAGGTCGCCTTCGGCACCCTGGCCCGCCGGCTGCCCTCGCTGCGGCTCGCGGTACCCGCCGAGGAGGTCGAGTGGCTCGGCGGCCTGCTGACACTGCGTCCGAAGGCGCTGCCCGTCGAGTGGTGACGGGGCTCGGCGGACGCCCCGGCGACCCGGTCCGACGGCCCGTCCGTTGGGCCGGGTCGCCGCCCGCCGCCCGGCCGTTGGGACGGGGTCCGGTCCGTACCGACGCCCGAAGACGGAACACCTGTCCGATCCCGAGACTTGGGGCCAGCCGGTACACCGCCCCCTCCGACCGGACCGCCCGCTCCGCCCAGGAACGAGGACCCATGCCCACCACGCCTCCCCTGGCCCTGACCGGCCACGACCTGACCCTCGCCGACATCGTCTCCGTCGCCCGGGCCCGCCCCGGCACCGCCGGACCGGTCCTCGCCCCCGCCGCCACCGGGAGGATGTCCGCCTCCGTCGCCCTCAAGGAGGACTGGCTGGCGCGCGGCATCCCGCTGTACGGCATCACCACCGGATTCGGCGACTCCGTCGGGCGGCAGATCTCCGCCGACCGCGCCGCCGCGCTCCAGCGGAACCTGATCACCTACCACCTCAACGGCACCGGCCCGACCGCCGCACCCGAGGTCGCCCGCGCCGTCCAGCTGATCCGCGCCAACTGCCTGGGGCGCGGCCCCTCCGCGATCCGGCCCGTCGTGGTCGACACCCTGCTGCGCCACCTGGCCGCCGACATCCTGCCGCTCATCCCCGAACGGGGCTCGCTCGGCGCCAGCGGCGACCTGGTCCCGCTCTGCTACCTGGCGCACGCCCTGCTCGGCGAGGGCGAGGTGCTGCACCGCGGCCGGATCCGCCCGGCCGCCGAGGCGCTCGCCGAGGAGGGCATCGAACCGGTGGTGCTCACCGCCAAGGAGGGCCTGGCACTGATCAACGGCACCTCCTTCACCTCCGCCTTCGCCGTCCTCGCCGCCCACGACGCGGCCGAACTCGCCGCCGCCGCCGACATCGCCACCGCCCTCGCCGTGGAGGCGCTGCACGGCAACGCCTCGCACTTCCACCCGTTCCTGCACCGCCAGAAGCCGCACCCCGGCCAGCTCGCCTCCGCGGCCGCGATCCGCGCCCTGCTCGACGGCTCCGAACTCGCCACCGACTACCGGGGCATCCTCGACCGCCAGGAACGCCTGGGCGACCGCGGCTTCCTCACCCACGAGCACCGCATCCAGGACCCGTACTCGCTGCGCTGTGCCCCGCACGTCACCGGCGTGCTGCGGGACACCCTGGACTGGGTGCGGCCCTGGCTGGAGACCGAGGTCAACTCCTCCACCGACAACCCGCTGTTCGACACCGAGGAGGGCCTGCTGCACCACGGCGGCAACTTCTACGCCGGCCACGTCGGCCAGGCCATGGACGGCCTCAAGACCGCCGTCGCCAACACCGCCGACCTGCTCGACCGCCAGCTCGCCCTGCTGGTCGACCCCAAGTTCAGTCGCGGCCTGCCGCCCAACCTGATCGCCCCCGCCGCCGACACCGACGCCCACGCCGGGCTCCACCACGGCTTCAAGGGCATGCAGATCGCCGCCTCCGCGATCACCGCCGAGGCGCTCAAGACCGCCGTACCCGCCTCACTGTTCTCCCGCTCCACCGAGGCGCACAACCAGGACAAGGTGAGCATGGGCACGATCGCCGCCCGCGACGCCCGTACGGTCGTCGAGCTCGCCCGCGACGTCACCGCGATCCACCTGCTCGCCGTCGCCCAGGCGGTCGAGCTGCGCGGCCTGCGCAAGGCCTCGCCCACCCTCCAGAAGGTGCACGGACTGATCCGCGAGCAGGCCCCGTTCACCGACCGCGACCGGCGGATGGACGGCGACATCGCCGCCGTGGCCGGCCTGGTCCGGGACGGTTCGCTGCGCCGCGCCGCCGGGCTCCCGGAGCCCTTCGCCGCCTGAACCCCCGCCCTTCGCCGCCCGAACCCCCGCCGTTCGCCGTTCCCCCGCACCGGCACGTCCCCGACCGTGACTCCCACAGCCCGAGGAGCTATCGAAGATGCTGCTACTGCGCGACCCCGCCCAACGCCAGGACGCCGCCGAGCGCCTGGACTCCCACACCGCCCTGATCCACCGCACCTGGCAGGGCCAGGACCCGGCCGAACGCTACGGCGCCAAGCTGGCCACCACGCTGGCTGCCGCCGTGCGCTCCCCGATGTACGCCGGCACCCTCACCGGGGACCTCGCCGAGCGGCTGCGCTCGGACACCCCGCTGACCCCCGCCGAGGCCCTGGACGCCTTCGCCGCGCTGCCCTTCCTCGGCAAGAAGGAACTCGGCGGCCACGGCGCCGGCGCGTTCACCCGCCCGCTGTCGGAGTTCCTGCACTACTACGAGTCCTCCGGCACCACCGGCGACCCGGCCCCCGCCCCCAAGGCGGTGGACGACCTGCTGGTCAACACCCTCAACATCGGCGAGATGTGGGGCCGGCTGCTGCGGCCCGCCGATGTCGCCCTGATCCTCATCAACGCCCCCTTCGCACCCGCCGCCTACCAGTTCGAGAAGGTGCTGGAGTACCTCGGGGTGATGTCCTTCCGCCCCTGGGTGGACAACATCACCGGCGACTACACCCGGGTGCTGCGACTGATCTCCGAACTGAACGCCAACGTCTACGTCGGACCGCCGTCCCGGCTGCTGGAGCTGGCCCAGTTCTCCCAGCGGAACGGCCTGCCGCTGCCCCGCTTCGACCGGCTGCTGCTGATGGCCGAACAGACCGGCCCCAGCTTCGTGCGCCACCTCGAACGCCTCACCGGCGGCACCGCCTACGTCGGCTCGTACGGCTCCTCGGAGACCGGCACCCTCGCCGTCACCTGCGAACACCGCCGGCTGCACCTGCAGTTGCAGAGCTACCTGCTGGAGATCGACGACGGCGAGGGCACCACCGTGCTCGGCCCGGACACCGACCCGGTGCAGGGCGAGCTGATCGTCACCACCCTGGACATCCCCTCCCGCCCGCTGCTGCGCTACCGCACCGGCGACCTGGTCCGGATCGAGACCGACCCCTGCGACTGCGGCATCCGGCTGCCCGTCCTGCGCACCCTCGGCCGGGCCCAGGACGTCCTGCTGCTCGCCGAGAACAACATCCGCCAGGACGACCTGGAGGAGGCACTGTGGGCCGAGGCCCTGCCCGGCGCCTCGGTGTTCAACTACATGCTGGTGCTGCGCGGCAAGGCCCTCGTCTGCCTGGTCACCACCGACGGCACCCCGGACGGCTCCTGGTCGAAGGTGCTGGAGCAGCGCCTCGCCCCGCTGTTCGAGGAGTACACGGTGACCGTCCACCCGGTGGAGAAGCTGCCCCCGCTGGCCTCGCTCGGCCAGTACCTGGGCTGGAAGCTCTCCCGGGTCCTGGACCTCAACGAGGAGGCCAACTGGGGCCGGCTGCCCGCGCCGCTCACCTCACTGGTGCGCGAGTCGCTGGCCCAGGTCGCCCAGGCCACGGGGGTCGGGGCATGAGTGGAATCGCCGGGCTGGTGTCGCGCAGCGGGGATGTGCGCGAACAGGCCCAACTCGTCCAGGAGTTCACCGACACCCTGACCCACCGCGGCCCGCGCCGCGGCGGCACCTGGCTGGCCCGGCACGCGGGCCTCGGCCACCGCCAGTTCCACACCGGGCCACGCAACGACGTGCCCCAGCCCTGGTTCCCGCCCGAGCTGGACCCGGCCCCGGCCGTCATCGCCTTCTCCGGCGAACTGCTCAACCCCGGCCCGCTGCACACCACGCTGACCGCCCGCGGCCACCGCATCCGCAACGGCTCGGACGCCGAACTCGTCCTGCGCGCCTACCTGGAATGGGGCGCCGAGGCCGCCGACCGACTGGTCGGCGGTTACGCGGCGGCGATCTGGGACGCCCGCACCGAGGAGCTGGTGCTGATCCGCGACCGGCTCGGCGTCGAGCCGCTCTACTGGGCCGAACTCCCGGACGGTTCGCTGGCGTTCGGCTCCGAACCGAAGGCCCTGCTGGCCGCCGGGCTGCCCGCCGAGGTGGACGCGAACGGCCTGGTGGACGTCCTCACCGTCGCGCTCAAGCGCCCCGGCGACGCCGTCTACCGCGGCCTGCACGAGGTCCGTCCCGGTTGGCTGCTGGTCGCCGGTCCGAACGGCGTGCGCCACCGGCGCTACTGGGCGCCGGAGGCCGCCGAGCACACCGACGACGAGCCGACCACCGTCCGGCGGGTGCGAGCCCTGCTCGCCGACACGGTGCGCCGGCAGTCCGCCGACACCGGGGTCAAGCCCGGCGCCCTGCTCTCCGGCGGCCTGGACTCCAGCGCCATCGTCGGCCTGGCCGCGGCCGGCGGCGACAAGATCGCCACCTACTCGGTCGACTTCGCGGGCAGCGAGACCGACTTCAAGGCGGACGCCCTGCACGTCAGCCGGGACGCCCCGTACGTCCGGGCGGTGGTCGACCACGTGGGCACCAGGCACACCGAGATCCTGCTGGACGCCCCCTCGCTGCTCGACCACCTGGGCGCCACCCTGCGCGCCCGCGACCTGCCCGGCGTCGGCGACCTCGACGTCTCGCTGCACCTGCTCTTCCGCGAGGTGCGCGGCCACGCCGAGGTGGTGCTCTCGGGCGAGGGCGCGGACGACGTCTTCGGCGGCTTCCCCTGGTTCACCGCCGAGGCCGACCGCCCGACCGCCAACTTCCCGTGGTCGGCCGGGATCACCGACCGCAGCGGGATGCTCTCCGCCGAGCTGCGCCGACACCTGGACGTGGACGCCGAGGTGGCCGCCCGCTACGGCGAGGCGCTCGCCGAGGTCCCGCGGCTGGCGGGCGAGTCGGGCGCGGACCGCCGGCTGCGCGAGGCCTTCCACCTCCAGCTCACCCGCTTCCTGCCCTTCCTGCTGGACCGCAAGGACCGGATGAGCTTCGCGGCGGGCCTGCTGGTCCGGCTGCCGTTCACCGACCACCGGCTGGTCGAGTACGTGTGGAACACCCCGTGGGCGCTCAAGCGGGTCGGCGGCCAGGAGAAGGGCCTGCTGCGCGAGGCGGTCGCCGATCTGCTGCCCGCCGAGGTGGTGCGGCGGCAGAAGAGCGGTTTCCCGTTCGGGCAGAGTCCGGAGTACCTGGAGGCGGTCCGCGAGGCCGTCCGCGCCCTGCTCGCCGACCGCGACTCGCCCGCCCTTCCGCTGCTGAACGCCGACGCGCTGCGCGCCCAGGTGGACGGCGGCGGCTGGCACACCGGCACCTTCACCCCGCCGCCCTGGCTGCCGCGCGCGCTGCTGCTGGACGCCTGGCTGCGGACGTACGGCGTCCGCGTGGTGCTCTGACCCTCCGACCGCACCGCACGCGCCGCCCGTACCCCCCGCTCCACCGGGGTACGGGCGGCGCCGCGTTCGCCCCGGGCACGCCCCGACGGAACGCCCCCGACGGAACGCCGACGGGCCGGCCGCCCCCGCAGGGGTGACCGGCCCGTCGGCGTGCGCGGGTGCGTCAGGCCCGCTTCCCCCAGGCGGTGAAGACCGCGAGGGAGAGGTCCCGGAACTGCGGGTCGGCGAGCTCCCGGTACGCCGCCTCGAAGTCCTCCTCGGTGGCGAGTCCGGCGGCCACCACGGCCGGCCGGGTCTGCTCCAGGGTGAGCCGCCACCACTCGGCCTCGTCGTCCCCGCCGGCGATCAGCTGGAAGCGCGCGTCGTGGCCGAGGCCGCTCAGCCCCTTGCCCTCCAGCGGCACCGGCAGGCTGCGCGCCCATTCGGTGTCGGTGCCCACCGCGGTCTCCAGGTGGCGGCGGAAGGCCCGCAGCACGGTCCGGTAGCCGGGGTGCGGCGAGTCCTTGATCGGGAAGAAGGCCGGCTCCTCCAGCACCAGCGTCCCGCCCGGGGCCAGCCACTGGACCAGCCGCTCCACCGCCTTCTCCGGGTCGGGCAGGTGGATCACCACGTACCGGGCGTGGATGAAGTCGAAGGAGGCGGGCGGGAAGTCGTCGGTGTAGACGTCGTGGCGCAGCACCCGCACGCCGTCGGCGGCGAGTTCGTCCAGGAAGGTGGTGTCGAGGTCGGTCACGGTGACCTCGGCGCCCTGCTCGGCCAGCCAGCGGGCGACCGAGCCGCCGCCCCCGCCGACCTCCAGGACCCGGTGCCCGGCCCGCAGGCCGAGCGCCCGGAAGCGGCTGCGGGTGTGCTCGTCCAGGACGGACTCCAGCAGCCGCAGCCGGTGCAGTTCGGTGTCCACGGCGTGGCTGAACACCCCGTCGCGGTAGCGCTCCTCCTTCCACTCCCAGCGTTCGCCGGTGGCCCCGGCGAAGACGGACTCCGAGTCGGTCTGTACGGTCATGGGCTTCTCCTGTGATCGCGGGTCGTTGTGATCGCGGGTCGTGTCGTTCGCATGTCGTGCCGTTCGCGGGCCGCTGTCAGCGCCGGTCGTCGTGGTCGCCGGTCGTGCCGTTCGCGGGTCCGCCGGTTCAGACGAAGGCGAGGACGCGGACCGGGCCGCCGGTCCCGCCGAGGTGCTTGGGCGCGCCGACCACGGCGACCGCGCCGAGGTCGGGCACGGTGTCGAGCCCGGCGAGGCACTCGATGGCGTACTTGCCGGCCGGCAGCAGCACCCGGTGGGTGTCCGGGTCGGCCGGGCGGGTGCCGGGGTCGAGGCTGATCGAGTCGGTGCCGACGCCCACCACCGAGCGCTCGGTGACCAGGAAGTGCGCGGCCTCCACCGAGATCCCGGGGAAGCGGTAGAGCCCTTCCGCGGGGTCGAGGTTGAGGAAGGCGCCGGGGGTGTCGATCCGGTGCGCCCAGTCGTTGTCGACGGCGAGCAGCGCGCCGTCGGGGATGCGGCCGTTGCGGCTCTCCCACGCCAGCAGGTCGTCGACGGTCAGTTCGGTGACGTGGTCGCGGGCGGCGCGCTCGCCGATCCGGACCACGGCCAGCGGTGCGACCAGGGTGTCGGCCGGGATCTGGTGGGTGGCCAGGCCGTCGTCGTCGAAGTGCGAGGGCGCGTCGAGGTGGGTGCCGATGTGCTCGTTGTAGGTGAGCTCGAAGGCGTTGTACTCGTGCTCGGCGAGGTTGGCGAGCCGCTTGATCTCCATCGGCTTGACGTACAGCTCGAACACCGGCCAGTCCGGGCCGACCACGTGGGTGAGGTCCCGGACGGCCCCGCGCGGCAGGCTGATCGGGGCTCTGGCCCGGAGCGGCGCCGAGACCTCGGCGGGCGCGGCGGCGACGGGCCCGGTGGCGGTGTGGCCGGTGGCGCCGGCCACCGTTTCCGGTGAGCACATGGGATTCCCCTTCCTTGAGAACGTCTACGGAAAAACAATCTCCTGAACGCGTTATGCTGATGGCCCCGCCCGCAGAAGGAGTTCCGATGGCCACCGCCCCGCGGACGCCCCGCCTCGCCTCGCCCAGCCGGACGGACGACGGGGGCGAGCGCCGGCAGTACTTCGCGACGCTCACCCGGGAGCGCCCGGACATCGCGCTCTGCCGGGCCACCACCGTGGTCGCCCGGGCGATCGACGAGGAGCTGACCGGCGCCCGGCTGACGGTGGCCCAGCACCTGGTGCTGAAGATGCTGGACGCGGTCGGGGCCTGCTCCCAGCAGGAGTTGAGCGAGCAGCTGCGGATCGACCGCAGCGTGATGGTCGGCTGCATCGACGGCCTGGAGAGCTCCGGACTGGTGGTCCGCGAGCGTCACCCGCGCGACCGCCGCGCCTACGCCGTCACCATGACCGAGGTCGGTTCGCGGGCCCTGGCCGAGGCGGAGGCGGGCATCGCCCCGATGATGGACCGGGTGTTCGCCGCGCTCACCGCGGAGGAGCGGGACACGCTGATCCGGCTGACCCGCAAGCTCCTCGCCGTCCAGCCGGGCGGGTGAGCCCCGGAGCGGGGCGGGCGGACCCGTTATCCGACCAGCGCCTGGTTGACCAACTGCCGCAGGCGCCCGTGCAGTTGGTGCGCGCTGGAGGGCATCAGCTGGGTCAGGAACAGCACCGTCAGCCGCTCCGCCGGGTCCACCCAGAAGATGGTGGACGCGGCGCTGTGCCAGCCGTACTCCCCGGCACTGGCCGGCACCCCGGCGGCGGCCGGGTCCTGCACCACCGCGAAGCCGAGCCCGAAGCCGACCCCGGCGGTGGGCATCTCGGAGAACACCGGCCGCCCGACGCTCTTCAGGTCCCCGCCGCCGGGCAGGTGGTTGCGCAGCGCGTGTCGCAGGGTGTGCCGGCCGAGCACCCGTACGCCCTGGTACTCGCCCTCACCGAGCAGCATCTGGCTGAACCGGTGGTAGTCGGCGAGCGTGGTGACCAGTCCGGAGCTGCCGGAGAGGCAGTGCGGCTCGCGCAGCACGTCACCGCCGAAGGCGTCGTTGCGGACGGCCTTCCCGCTCGCCGGGTCGACGACGTAGAAGCCGGCCAGCCGGTCGGCCTTGTCGGCCGGGACGTGGAAGCCGGTGTCGGCCATGCCGAGCGGGCCGAGCACCCGCTCGGCCAGGAACTCGTCCAGCCGCCTGCCGGAGGCGACCTCGATCACCCGCCCGAGCACGTCGCTGGAGGCGCCGTAGTTCCAGGCGGTGCCGGGCTCGAAGAGCAGCGGGAAGGAGGCCCACTTGGTGACGCACTGGGCGAGGTCGAGGCCGGGCGCGGTGGTCCACTCGAAGCCGTTGGCGGTGTAGATCTCGTCCACCGGGTGCGCCCGGTGGAAGCCGTAGGTCAGGCCGGAGGTGTGGGTGAGCAGGTGCACGATCCGGATCGGCTCGGCGGCGGGGACGGTGACCGGCCGGGAGGCCGGCCCGCGCTGGTAGACCCGGACGTCGGCGAACTCCGGCAGGTAGCGGGAGACCGGGTCCTGGAGGCCGATCGCGCCCTCCTCCAGCAGCACCAGCGCGGCCACCGAGGTGACCGGCTTGGTCATCGACCAGGACCGGTAGATGGTGTCCGGGGTCTGCGGCAGGCCCTTCTCGACGTCGCGGTGCCCGTATCCGGCGAGGTGGGCGACCTTCCCGCCGCGGGTCACGGCGAGCTGCCAGCCGGGCAGCCGGCCGTCGTCCACGTAGGCCCGGAGGTAGGAGTCGATCCGGCGCAGCCGCTCGGGGTCCAGCCCGACCTCGGCCGGTTCGACTTCGACTTTGATCTGCGACATGGCGTCCTCTCGCGGTCGAGCACTCTCGTCATGTTTCGAATGTTCGAAGATAGTGGAAGCATAGAAAGAATCAACTCGGCACACAAGAGCGGAACTTGAGATCCCGTCCGGTCCACCCACTGGACTTCGAATGTTGCGCAAGTTTCGAACCATCAATAGGATCCGGAAGGATCCGCACCCCCTTCCGACCCGACCGGAGCTGGAGCCCCGCCCATGTCGCCCCTCGCGCTTTCCATCGACGAACTGCTCACCACCACCCGGGCGGTGCGCAAGCGGCTCGACCTCACCCGCCCGGTGGAGCGCGAACTGATCGAGGAGTGCCTGGCCCTGGCCACCCAGGCCCCCACCGGCCGCAACCGCCAGCGCTGGGACTTCATGATCATCACCGACCCCGCCAAGCGCTCCGCGATCGCCGACCTCTACCGGCTCGGCCTGGTCCGCCCCCGCCAGCAGGTGGTCGGCACCGGCGTGGACCGCACCGTCGGCGACCAGCTGCGCCGGCTCCGGCTCGCCGAGAGCGCCCAGCACCTCTTCGACCACCTGCACGAGGTCCCGGTCCTGGTGATCCCCTGCGTCCGGATCGAGGGCCGGCACGAGGTCGACTCCTTCGTCGGCCAGGCCAACACCTGGGGCTCGATCATCCCGGCCACCTGGCAGTTCATGCTCGCCGCCCGCTCCCGCGGCCTCGGTACCGCCTGGACCACCCCGCACCTGCACTACGAGCGCGAGGCCGCCCAGATCCTCGGCATCCCCTACGAGACCGTCCTGCAGGCCGCGCTGATCCCGCTGGCCCACACCATCGGCACCGACTTCCGCCCCGGCCCCCGGGTCGGCACCGAGCAGATCGCCCACTGGGACGCCTGGTAGTCCCCCCGGTGGCGCCGCGCCCACCAGGAAGTTCTTGACCACCGATCAGGCAGATCTTTAGGATGGCTTCCATGTTCCGGGAATGTCGAGTCAACGGCCTTGCTGCCGCAGCGACTTCCGACTGCGCGACGCACCGCTGCCGCTGTCGCCCCTGAACTCTCCTCCCGCGTCCGCGCACCGACCGCGCACCGACCCGACGCCGGAAAAGAAATCTCCTCTCATCATCCCGATTCCGCCCCCGCGGTGGTGCCCCCACGCACCCCGCCGATTCCGGCTGCCCGGAGTCCCGGAATCTCGACGGCAAGGAGAACGAACATGAGCCTGTCCCTCTACCGCCCCGCCGACCCCGCCGATCCCACCGGTCCCACCGTCCGCGTGCTCATCTGCGCCGCCTCACCGCTGCTGCGCACCGGGCTGCGCACCATCCTGCAGCGCTCACCCGGGCTGCAGCCCCTGACCGAGCTCTCCACCACCGCCCGGATCGCCCAGGCCTGCGCCGCCAAACGCCCGGACGTCGTCGTCATCGACGCCGACATGCCCGGCATGGAGGCCTGCGAGGTCAAGAAGCTCACCTCCGACCGGGAGACCGGGCAGCCCGGCGTCATCCTGCTGGTCCGCCCCGGCGACCCGGACCGGATGCTCGACTACCTCAGAGCCGGCGCCCGCGGCCTGGTCCTGCGCGACGGGCCCGAGTCCGACATGGTGCACGCGGTCCGCGCGGTCGCCGCCGGGAACGCGCTGATCTCCCCGCCGATCACCGCCGAGGTGGTCACCGAGATGGCCCGCCGGCTGCCCGGACCTCCGCTGCACACCCCACCGCTGCTCCATCTGCTCACCCCGCGCGAACAGGAGGTGCTCACCCTGATCGCGGGCGGGCTGTCCAACGCCGAGATGGCCGCCGAGCTCCACCTCAGCGAGAAGACCGTCAAGTTCCACGTCTCCAACGTGCTCGGCAAGCTGCGCGTGCGCAGCCGGGCCCAGGCCATGGTCTACGCCCGGTCGGGACACCGGGCGGCCGGATAGGGGCTGCGCGGCGTCACGTCTGCGGGGCCAGGGCCCGCAGCGTGTCGCGCATCCCCTCCGGTCCGGGGCCGAACTCCGGCACCGGCAGCACCGCCAGCAGCGGCGTGTCCACCCCCGCCGCCGCGAACTGTGCGACCCGCTCCCGGCACTCCCCCGGGGAGCCGTGGATCAGCAGCGCGTCGATCAGGTGCTCGGGCACCGCCTCGCACGCGCCGTGGAAGTCGCCCGCCGCCCACGCGGCGTGCGAGGCGGCCAGCTCCTCGCCGCGCCCCAGCCAGTCGTGGAAGCCGCCGTACGTCCGGGCGTTGAGGATAGGACCGAGCAACTGCCGCCCCTGCCAACGGGCGTGGTCGCGGTCCTTGGTCGGGCAGACGAACAGCCGGGCCACCACCTCCTTGGTGCGGCCCTCCTCGCCCATCGCCTCCCGCACCCGCGGTACGTCCGCGGCCGCCAGGAAGTTGGTCACCAGCCCGTCCGCCTCCCGGCCGGCCAGCCGCAGCATCTGCGGGCCGAGCGCGCCCATCATCACCGGCGGCACCGGGTCGGGCCGCAGCGCCGGCGTGTACCCCTCGATGGTGAAGGAGTCGAACGCGCCCCGCACCGTCCGGCCGGCCAGCGCGTGCTTCAGGAACCGCACGGTGTCGCGGACCTGACGGTACGGGTGCTCGAACGGGATGCCGTTGATCCGGGTGACGAACGGCGGGCCGGAGGAGCCGACGCCCACCACCACCCGGCCGGGAGCGGCCTCGGCCAGCGAGGCGACCGTCATGGCGAGCAGCGCCGGCCCTCGGGTCTGCACCGGCACCACCCCCGTGCCCAGCCGCAGCGCGGGCGCCCAGGCCGCGGCGAGCGCCAGCGGGGTGAAGCCGTCGTAGCCCGCCGCCTCCCCGGTCCACACGTCGGTGTAGCCCAGATCGGGCAGTTCCTCGACCAGTGCGCGGTGGCGGTGCAGCGGGACGCCGCGCAACGGGAGTGTCAGACCGTAGCGGCCCACGGGCACCTCCCGGCGGTTCGCTCGCGGCGTTCACTCATCGGGTGTCCTTCCGCGGGAACGGCGGTGCGGGCCGGCCCCATTGCCTAAGATTGGATAGTACGCCAAAGTTCGAACAATCCATCGCACGACCAGGACGACCAAGGAGCCGCCATGCGGACCCCGAGCCACCCGGCCACCGACTCCATCCAGCTCGCCGGCATCTTCCACGCCCTCAGCGACCCGGCCCGCCTCTCCATCGTGACGGGCCTGTCCGAGGTCGACGAGCAATGTTGCAGCGACCTGGACATCCCCCTGTCCAAGTCGACCCTCTCGCACCACCTCAAGGTGCTGCGCGAGGCCGGCGTCACCACCACCCGGGTCGAGGGCACCCGCCGGCTGATGTCGCTGCGCCGGGACGACCTCGACCTGCGCTTCCCCGGCCTGCTGGACGCCGTCCTGGACGCCGCGACCCGTGAGCCCGCCGACGTCCACTGATTCTCCCCGACACTCCCGGGGCGGCTCTTCGGCCGTACGACCGGTCTGTGCCCCGGCCTTTGGACCTGAATCGGCCCCGCTCGGCCCCACCGGGCGCGCCGGTGGAGCAGGCTTGCCGCGTCCCTGCCGTCCGCAGCCCGCCCTGGAGGCCGCCGTGCCCGCCGACACCCGCGCCCACGAGACCGCCGCCCACGACACCCCCGCTCACGAGGCCGCCGCCCGCGCCGCCCTCGACGCCTTCCTCGACGCCCTCAACAGCCGCGACCTGACGGCCTGGGCGCGGACCCTGCACTACCCGCACGTCCGGGTGCACGAGGGCGAGGTGACCGTCTGGGAGGACGAGGCCGGCTACGTCGAGCGGTCCGCCCCCGAGCTGGCCCTGCTGGTCGCCTCCGGCTGGGCCCGCAGCGGCTGGGAGAGCGTCGAGCTGAGCCAGTCCTCCCCCGACCAGGTGCACGCCCTGGTCCGCTTCGCCCGCTACGACGCGGCCGGGGAGCGCACCGGCTCCTTCGACTCGGTCTACGTGCTCACCCGGCGCTCCGAGCGCTGGGGCGTGCTCGCCCGGATCGGCTTCCCGGCCGCCTGACCGCGGCGCCCCCGGCCGCGGGAACGCCCCGGACACGACCGCGGGGCCGGCCCGGGAAGTCCCCGGCCGGCCCCGCCGCGATGCGCGCTCAGGCCGCTATCGGCCGCTGGCTGCGCACCGCCTGGAGCAGCCCGATGGCCATCCAGTTCGCGAACATCGAGGAGCCGCCGTACGAGACGAACGGCAGCGGGATGCCCGCGACCGGCATGATGCCCAGGCACATCCCTATGTTCTCGAAGGCCTGGAAGGACAGCCAGGCGATGACCCCGGCCGCCACGATCGTCCCGTACAGGTCGGTCGCCTGCCGGGCGATCCGGCAGGCCCGCCAGAGGATCACGCCGACCAGCGCGATGATCGCCAGCGCCCCGACGAAGCCCAGCTCCTCGCCGGCCACGGTGAACACGAAGTCGGTCTGCTGCTCCGGCACGAACTGCCCGACGGTCTGGGTGCCGTGGAACAGCCCCTTGCCGGTCAGCCCGCCCGAGCCGATCGCGATCCGGGCCTGCGCGGTGTTGTAGCCCACGCCGTTCGGGTCCAGCTGCGGGTTCGCGAAGGCGGCGAAGCGGTCGATCTGGTACTGGCTCAGCAGTCCGAACTTCCAGATCGCCACGCACCCGGCGGTGCCCGCCACCAGCAGGCCGAGCACCCAGCGGTTCGCCGCGCCCGAGCCGAGCAGGATGCCCAGCACGATCGCGGCCATCACCATCACCGAGCCGGCGTCCGGCATCAGCATCACTATGCCCATCGGCAGCCCGGCCCAGAGCAGTCCCCGGAACACCGCCCGGTGCGAGGGGAACTCCCGCTCCCCCGCGTCCACCTGGTCCGACAGCACGACCGCCATCGCCAGCACGATCGCGAGCTTCGCGAACTCGGCCGGCTGGATCGAGAAGCCGCCGCCGAGCTGGATCCACGAGTGCGCGCCGTTGATGGTCGAGCCCAGCGGACTGAGCGTCGCCAGCAGCATCAGGAGCACGCCGACGTACAGGAACGGCACGATCGTGCGGAAGCGCCGGCTCCCTATCGCTATCACCACGGAGCACAGCACCAGCCCGACCACGAAGTTGGTCAGGTGCCGGTACAGGAAGTACTGCGGGTCCCCGTGGGTCAGCGAGTCGCGCCCGCGGGTGGCCGACCAGACCAGCAGCGAACTGCCGGCCGAGAGGGCCAGCGCGGCCAGCAGCAGTATCCAGTCCAGCCGCCAGAGCGGGGAGTCCTTGGCCAGGGCCTTGGAGACCCCGCTGCGCTGCGGCGCCAGCCGCAGCTGCCGGTACGAGCCGTAGGAGGTCATGCCCGTCCCCTTCCCGGTCCGCGCGTGGGTTCGAGCGCGGCGTCGGCCGCGGTGTACGACGCCGGACGGTCGGCCGGCGGCGTCCGGTCGAGGAAGGCCGTCGCCGGGGCCGGCTGCGCGGCGGCCGCGTCGAGCAGCGCCGGGGCCGGTGCGGCGGCCGGCGCCTGGGCGCCCGGCGCCGCGTCGACGCCGTACGAGACCGGCTTGATGATCGCGGTGCCGTCCGGGTTGAACTTCGGCAGCTCGGCCTGCGGCGCGGGCAGCAGCGCCTTGCCGGTGTCGATGCCGCCCTTGTCGTCCACGCCGTACAGCGCCTGGTAGATCCGGCGGATGGCGTCGCCGGAACCGCCGGAGCCGGTGCCGCCCTGGCTTATCGTCATGACGACGGCGTAGTCCTTGCTGTACGTGGTCAGCCAGGAGGTGGTCTGCTTGCCCTCGACCTCGGCGGTGCCGGTCTTGGCGTGCAGCGTGATCTTGTCCTGCGGCCAGCCGTTGAACTTCCACGCGGCGGTGCCGCTCTTGATGACGCTCTCGGTGGCCTGGTTGATGTAGCTGAGCAGCTTCTCGTCGCCGGGGAACCTGGCGTCCTCGTGCGGGGCGATCTCGCGGACGAGGTCCCCGCCCGGGCTTATCACCGCCTTGGCGATGGTCGGCCGGTAGAAGGTGCCGCCGTTGGCCAGCGCCGAGTAGATCCGGGCCATCTGGACCGGGGTGACGAGGGTGTCGCCCTGGCCGATCGCGAAGTTGACGGCGTCACCGGCGCGCATCTGGTAGCCGTCGACGCAGTTCTCCCGGGCGATCTGGTCGGAGTAGCTGTTGCCGCCCTTCTGCCCCTGGGCGCACCAGGCGTCCTTGTTGTTGTCGTAGAAGGACTGCTTCCACTGCCGGTCCGGCACCCGGCCGGTGACCTCGGACGGCAGGTCGATGCCGGTCTTGGCGCCGAGGCCGAACTCGTGGGCGGTCTTGAAGAACCAGTCGCCCGGCTCCTTCTTGGGCTTGATGCCGCCGTCCTTCAGCCACTGGTCGTACGCCAGGCCGTAGAAGACGGTGTCGCAGGAGACCTCCAGCGCCTTCTCCAGGGAGATCTGGCCGAAGTTCTCGCTCTCGAAGTTCTTGAACTCGCGGCCGCCGATGGTCATGCTCTTCGGGCAGTCGTAGTGGCCGTCCAGCGAGTAGCCGGCCTGCACGGCGGCGGTGGTGGAGATGACCTTGAAGGTCGAACCGGGGGCGGACTGACCCTGTATGGCCCGGTTCAGCAGCGGGAAGTTGGAGTCCTTGCTGGTCAGCGACTGGTAGTCCTTGCCGCTGATGCCGCCCACCCAGAGGTTCGGGTCGTAGGTCGGGGCGCTCGCCATCGCGACGATCCGCCCGGTGTGCACGTCCATCACCACGGCGGCGCCGGAGTCGGCCTCGTAGTTGCGGTTGGTGACCTTGTCGAAGGTGTTCCGGGCGTCGTTCATGGCCTGCGCCAGGTTGTCCTCGACGACCTTCTGCACCCGGGCGTCGATGCTGGTGACCAGGTTGTCGCCGGTCTGCGGGGCGACGGTGCCGGCGTTGCCGATCACCCGGCCGAGGTTGTCCACCTCCAGCTTGGTGATGCCCGCGGTGCCGCGCAGGTCGCGGTCGTACACCGACTCCAGGCCGGCCCGCCCGATCTGGTCGGCCGGCAGGTAGCGGTCCAGACCGCTCCTACCGGCGGTCTTGCTGACCTCCTCGTCGGTGACCGGCGAGAGGTAGCCGAGCACCTGGGCCATGTTGGCGCCCTCGGCGCCGGTGTAGCGGCGCACGGCGGTGGGCTGCGCGGTGACCCCGGGGAAGTCCTCGCGGCGCTCCATTATCTGCATCGCCTGCTGGGTGGTCGCCTCCTTGGTGACCGGGATCGGCTGGTACGGCGAACCGTTCCAGCACGGCTGCGGGGTCTTGGCGTCGCAGAGCCGGACCTTCTCCTGCACGTCCTTGGCGGGCATCCCCAGCACCTCGGCCAGTCGGGACAGCACCGCCTTGCCGCCGTCCTTCTGCTGGAGCAGCGAGGTGCGGCTGACCGAGACCACCAGCCGGGTCTCGTTGCCGGCCAGCACCCGCCCGGAGGCGTCCAGGATCTCGCCGCGGACGGCCGGCTCGACCACCTCGCGGATGTGGTTGCCGGTCGCCTTCGCGGTGTATTCCTTGGCGTTGCGGATCTGCAGGTACCACAGCCGCCCGCCGAGGGTGGCGAGCAGCGACAGCACCAGGATCTGCAGCACCACCAGACGGATCGTCACCCGTCGGGTGCGTCCGGTCTCGGGGATGTTGCTCACGTCTCGTGCGCTCCAGGATGCGGGGAGGTCGGGTGGTCGGGGCCGGGCCGGTTACGGGCGGCGGACGAAGCCGGGCACGCGCCGCTTCTTGTACGACGGGCCCGTCGAGGCCTCGCGGGTGGTGCGGTAGCGGGCCAGGGTGCCGAGGCCGGAGCTGCCCTCGTCGTCGTCCGCCGCGGCCACCGGGTCACGCCCGAAGCGGCGGCCGAGGTACATCACCAGCGGCACCACGAAGGGCGCCAGCAGCAGGTCGTAGAGCAGGGCGCTGATCACCAGTCCGCCGAGGCCGACGTGCCGGGCCGCGGTGTCGCCGACCAGGGCGCCGACCATCGCGTAGAGCAGGGTGGAGGCGACCGCCGCGGCACCGACCACCAGCAGCGAGCCGGCCACGGAGCGCTGGCGGCCGTGGTCCGGGCGCAGCAGTCCGGCGGCGTAGCCCATCAGGCAGAGCACCAGCGCGTAGCGGCCGATCGCGTGGTCGGAGGGCGGTGCGAGGTCGGCCAGCAGGCCGCCCGCGAAGCCGACCAGGCAGCCGCCGGTGGGTCCGTAGACCATGGCCAGGCCGACCACGACGAGCAGCAGTATGTCCGGGGTGGCTCCCGGGAGCTGGAGCCGGCCGAAGACGCTGACCTGGAGGATCAGGCCGAACAGGACGAGGCCGGCGGAGACGGGGATGCGGGCGAGGCGCATGGCTCAGTTCCCCCCAGTGGGCTTGGCGGGCGGGGCGGCGGGCGCGGAGGCCGGGACCTGTCCGGGCACGGAGGCCGGGACCTGGCCCGGCGCGGCGGCCGGCTGGCCCGCGGCGGGCGCCGGCGGCAGGACGGCGTCGCGCGGGTCGGCGCGCGGCGGCACGACCACCACGCCGACCAGGTCCAGCCGGGTGAACTGGACGAAGGGTTCGACCATGACGGTCTTGGTCAGCTGGCCGGCGTTGGCCTGGACCTCGACGACCTTGCCGACCGGGACGCCGGGCACGAACGGGCGGCCGCTCTGCGAGCCGAAGGTGACCAGCCGGTCGCCGGCCTTGACCTGGGCCTTGCCGTTGAGCAGCGAGACCTTCATCGGGCTGTCGCCGCCGCCGGAGGCGAAGCCGATCTCGCCGGTGCCCTCCAGCCGGGTGCCGGCCGAGAAGCCGGGGTCGGAGGCGAGCAGCACGGTGGCGGTGGTCGGGGCGACGGTGGTGATCCGGCCGACCAGGCCCTGACCGTTGATCACCGTCATGTCGCGGGTGAGGCCGTCGTCGCTGCCGGCGTCGATGGTGATGGTCCAGGAGAAGCCCTGGGCCGGGCCGATCGCGATGACCTGGGCCGCCTTGACGGTGTAGCCGCCGGCGCCGGCCGTGCGCAGCAGGTCGTCCAGCTGCTTGGTGCGCCCGGTGGCCATGTCGGAGGAGGCGAGCTTCTGCCGCAGTTCGGTGTTCTCGCGGGCGAGCTGGTCGGTGCGGCCGCTGTCGGTGGCCGCGTCCCGGAAGGCGCGGACGGTGTCGGCGACCGGGTCCACGACGGTGGCGGCTCCGCGCTCGACCGGTCCGAGGACACTGGCGGCGGCGTGCCGGGCCGGGCCGAGCGGGGAGTCCTCACCGCCCTTGATGTCCACGGTGATCAGCGCGAAGGCGACGGCCACCAGCAGGATGAGCAGCAGCCGGCTCTCTCGTGTGTCCCTCACGGTGCTGGTACTGCCCCTTCGTACCTGGCCGCCGCCCGGGGCTGTGGGGCCCGGGCGGCGGCCCGTTCAGTCGAGTGTCGGATGTGACGCGTGGTACCGGTGGTGCGGCGACGTGTCAACGACGCGGCGAGGCGTCGAGTACCTGCTGGAGGGCCTCGAACTCCTCGACGCACTTGCCGGAGCCGAGCGCGACGGAGTCGAGCGGGTTCTCCGCGATGTGGATCGGCATGCCGGTCTCGCGGCGCAGCCGCTCGTCCAGGCCGCGCAGCAGGGCGCCGCCGCCGGTGAGCACGATGCCCCGGTCCATGACGTCGCCGGCCAGCTCGGGCGGGCACTGGTCGAGGGTGGTCTTGACCGCGTCGATGATCGCGTTGACCGGCTCGTCGATGGCCTCGCGGACCTCGGCGGCGGAGATCACCACGGTCTTGGGCAGACCGCTGACCAGGTCGCGGCCGCGGATCTCGGCGTGCTCGTCCTTCTCGCCCTCCAGGCCGAAGGCGCTGCCGATGCTCATCTTGATCTGCTCGGCGCTGCGCTCGCCCAGGAGCAGCGAGTACTCCTTCTTGATGTGCTGGACGATCGCGTTGTCCAGCTCGTCGCCGGCCACCCGGATGGACTGGGCGGTGACGATGCCGCCGAGCGAGATCACGGCGACCTCGGTGGTGCCGCCGCCGATGTCGACGACCATGTTGCCGGTGGCCTCGTGGACGGGCAGGCCGGCGCCGATCGCGGCGGCCATCGGCTCCTCGATGATGTGCACCTGGCGGGCGCCGGCCTGCGAGGAGGCCTCGATGACGGCGCGGCGCTCGACGCCGGTGATGCCGGAGGGCACGCAGACCACGACGCGGGGGCGGGCGAGGTAGCGACGGCGGTGGATCTTGAGGATGAAGTACCGCAGCATCCGCTCGGTGATCTCGAAGTCGGCGATCACGCCGTCCTTGAGCGGGCGGATGGCGACGATGTTGCCCGGGGTGCGGCCGATCATCTTCTTGGCCTCGGCGCCGACCGCGAGGATTCCACCGGTGTTGGTGTTCACCGCGACGACGGACGGCTCGTTCAGGACGATGCCCTTGCCCCTGACGTACACCAGCGTATTGGCTGTTCCGAGGTCGATCGCCAAGTCGCGGCCGATGAACGACAGGTTGCTCGCCATGGGGTGTGGGTGCCTTCCCGGGCTCGGAGTTCATGGGGGGGTGGACGAATGCGCGCCCACGCTTGGGCGGAGACCAGCTGAGCTGCCTTACCGGGCCCTTGAGTCGCGTCCATCGTAGTCACGCCGCGCGGCACGGACGTAGACGTGGGGCATACCGTCCATTGTCCGGGGCGTGATCGCATCTCCGAGGATTGGGACGCCGTGTCGGCGCCTCCAGTTCCCTATTTCACGATAAGAATGCCCCGGCCGGGCCAATGGTCCCGACCGGGGCGGACGAAGGTCCTGCGGGTGCGTCACCCGCTTCCCCGGGGTGTGTCACCCCTGGTCCCGCCGGGCGTGTCGCCCGGTCCGGGTCAGGCGTGCGCGGGGAAGAAGATCTTGATCTCGCGCTCGGCGGACTCCGGGGAGTCGGAGGCGTGGATCAGGTTCTCGCGGGTGATCGTCGCGTAGTCGCCGCGGATGGTGCCGGCGCCGGCCTCCAGCGGGTTGGTGGCGCCGGCCAGCATGCGGATGCCCTTGACGACCTCCTCGCCCTCGACGATCAGCGCGATCGACGGGCCGGAGGTCATGAACTCCAGCAGCGGCTCGTAGAACGGGCGGCCCACGTGCTCCGCGTAGTGCTGCTCCAGCGTCGCCCGCTCGAAGGTGCGCAGCTCGACGGCGGCGAACCGCCAGCCGGCCTTGCGCTCGATGCGGCTGATGATCTCGCCGGCCAGGCCGCGGCGGACGGCGTCGGGCTTGAGCAGGACGAGAGTGCGCTGGGACACGGTGCGTCTCCTGGGGATTCGGTTCGGCGGACAGTCGGGTCGACAAGAGGCGCCGACAGGGCAGAGATTACCTTGCGTACACGGCGTGTCGGTCCGCCGGTCCGGGCCTCAGACCTGTACTGCGGCGGCCTCCGCGGCGGCCCGGGCGGCCTTGAACTCGTCGACCTTGCGGCCGTAGTGCACCGAGCACCACCACAGGCCGGCGAAGACCACGCCGAGACCGAACATGGTCGGCAGGATGAAGCCGCTGGCGATCAGCCCGATCTGCAGCGCCCAGCCGATCTGCACCGCGCCGGGGCGGTCGATCATGCCGCAGAGCAGGACGCACAGTGCCATCGCGATGCCGCTGACCGTCCACACCTCCGCGCCGGAGACGTCGGTGAGCCGCACCGCGACCAGCGCCGCGAAGAGGATCAGCAACGCTTCGCCGATCAAGGTCGAGGAGCAGAGCGTCCTCATGTCACTTCCTCCCGAGCAGCAGGCGGGCCTCGCCCACCGTGATGACCGAACCGGTGACCAGCACCCCGGAGCCGCCGAGGTCGCCCTCCTCCTCGGCGAGGGTGACGGCGGCGGCGATGGCGTCGTCGAGCCGGGGCTCGACCTGGACGCGGTCCGGGCCGAAGACCTCCACGGCCAGCGCCGCGAGCGCGTCGACGTCCATCGCGCGGTGGGTGGAGTTCTGGGTGATGACGACCTCGGCCAGGATCGGCTCGAAGGCCTCCAGCACGCCGGCCACGTCCTTGTCCCCGGAGGTGCCGATCACGCCGACGAGCCGGGTGAAGCCGAAGGACTCGGTGAGCGCGGCCACGGTGGCGCGGGCGCCGTGCGGGTTGTGGGCGGCGTCCAGGACGATCGTGGGGCTGCGGCGGACGACCTCCAGGCGGCCCGGCGAGGAGACGCCGGAGAAGGCCTGGCGGATCTTGTCCACGTCCAGCTGCCCGCCGCGCGCGCCGCCGACGCCGAAGAAGGCCTCGACCGCGGCCAGGGCGAGGGCCGCGTTGTGCGCCTGGTACTCGCCGTGCAGCGGGATGAAGACGTCCTCGTACTCCTCGCCGCCGAGTCCGCGCAGCGTCACCAGCTGTCCGCCGACGGCGAGTTCGCGGCGGATCACGCCGAACTCCATGCCCTCGCGGGCGACCGTGGCGTCCACCTCGACGGCGCGGCGCAGGATGGTCTGGGCGGCGTCCAGCTGCTGCTGGGCGACGACGGCGACGGCACCGGACTTGATGATCCCGGACTTCTCGACCGCGATCTCGCCGGTGGTCCCGCCGAGCTTGTCGGTGTGGTCCAGCCCGATCGGGGTGATCACCGCGACGGCGGCGTCGATGACGTTCGTGGCGTCCCAGGAGCCGCCCATGCCGACCTCGACCACGGCGACGTCCACCGGGGCGTCGGCGAAGGCCGCGTAGGCCATGCCGGTCAGCACCTCGAAGAAGGACATCGGCACCGGCTGCGCCGCGTCGACCATCCGCACGTAGGGCTCGATGTCGCGGTAGACCTCGACGAAGCGCTCGGGGCTGATCGGGGCGCCGTCCAGGCTGATCCGCTCGGTGACGGACTCCACGTGCGGGCTGGTGTAGCGGCCGGTGCGCAGCTCGAAGGCGTTGAGCAGCTGCTCGACCATCCGGGCGGTGGAGGTCTTGCCGTTGGTGCCGGTGATGTGGATGGAGGGGAAGGACCGCTGGGGCTGGCCCAGGATGTCCATCAGCGCCTCGATCCGGTCGAGCGAGGGCTCCAGCTTGTTCTCCGGCCAGCGTTCGGAGAGCTCCGCCTCGACGTCGCGCAGGGCGTCGCCGGTGCCGCCGTCGGCGGGGCGGATGGTGTACGGGTTCGGGTCGGCCTTGTCGCTCACGACCACAGTCTACGGAGCGCCGACGGGTCCTCCTCACGGGGTGAGAACCACCACTTTGCCCGCCCTTTGCCCTGATCGCCCATTTTTCTCCCTTTACTATCGATTTGGCGATTTGAACCGCAATGAAGCATCGATTCGCAACCGATGGGAGCCCACGGCCTTTGATCACTAGGAGTAGTTCGCCATGCCCGACGCCCTGCACGCATGGATCGTGCTTCGCCAGGACTCCGTCGTCCGGATCGCCGGACTGATCTCCCTGGCCCTCGTCGGCTACATGCTCCTGGTCTTCGGCCGCTTCCTCGTGTACTGGGCGGGCTCCCGGCACGCCTTCCGGCACGGCCGCCCCGCCGAGCCCGGCGACCCCGCCGCCTTCCAGTGGCACCTGGTGATCCCCTGCCGCGACGAGGAGGCCGTGGTCACCCAGACCCTGGACGGCCTGCGGGCCGGTGCGCCCGAGGCCCACCTGTGGGTGATCGACGACGACAGCGAGGACGCCACCCGCGAGCTGGTGCTCGCCGCCGCGGCCCGCGACCCGCGGGTCCACCTCGTCCAGCGCCGCCGCCCGCACGCCCGGATCGGCAAGGGCGCCGCCCTCAACGCCGCCTACCGGGAGATCTCCGCCTCGCTGCCCGAGGGCACCGACCGCTCCCGGGTGGTGATCGGCGTGGTCGACGCCGACGGGCAGCTCGGCCCGGGCACCCTCGCCCGGGTCTGCAGCGCCAAGGCGCTCGGCCGCCCCGACACCGGCGCCGTCCAGATCGGCGTCCGGATGCGCAACGCCGACGACGAACTCCCGCTGCCCGGCCGCGGCCGGGCGGCCAACGCCCTGGCCCGCGCACTGGTGCGGATGCAGGACGTCGAGTTCCAGGCCACCAACACCGGCATGCAGCTGCTGCGCCGCCGCACCGGCAGCGTCGGCCTCGGCGGCAACGGCCAGTTCGTCCGGCTCACCGCCCTCGACTCGCTGACCGCCGAGGAGGGCCGGGCCGGCCGCCCCTGGCCGGAGCGCGCCCTGCTGGAGGACTACGAGTCCGGCCTCGACCTGCGGCTGGCCGGCTGGCGGCTCACCCACGTCACCGAGGCCCAGGTCTCCCAGGAGGGCCTGATCTCGCTGCGCCGCTTCCTCACCCAGCGCACCCGCTGGGCCCAGGGCAACATGCAGTGCCTGCGCTACACCGGCCGGGTGCTGCGCTCCCCGCACTACACCCCGTCCGGCAAGGCCGAGGTGCTGTACACCTTCCTCCAGCCGGTGGTCTGCGTCCTGCTGGTGCTGCTCCTCCCGCTCTCGCTCGGGATCACCGGCGCCGGGGTGGTGCTCTTCCCGGAGGAGACCGCCGAGTTCCAGCTCAGGTTCGGCCCGTGGATGCTGCTCGCCTTCGTGCTCGCCGCCCTGCCGATGGTGTTCTGGGGCTTCGCCTACCGCAAGGCCGTCCACCCCGACCGGAGCCGGCTCACCGCCCTGCTCTGGGGCGTCCTGGTCTGGCTCTACGCCTACCACCTGTTCGTGGTCGCCACCCGGGCCGCGGTCCGGATGCTGCTCGGCCGCAACGGCTGGGCCAAGACCCGCCGCAACGCCGAGAAGGTCGCCGTCGGCGCCCCCACCGCGCTCGAGTCCTGACCCGCGTCCCGAGCAGCCCGCCCCCACGCCTCCTCCCCGCACCACGTCCCGACCGGAGTCCCGCATGAGCACGTGCCTGCCCCCGTCCAGCGTCGCCGTCGTCCTCGGCACCCGCCCCGAGCTGGTCAAGCTCGCCCCACTGATCCACGAGCTCGGCGACGCCACCCGGCTGGTGCACACCGGCCAGCACTGGGACGAGGCGATGTCCGGCCGCTTCCTGCGCGACCTCGACCTGCCCGAGCCCGAGCTGCTCACCGGCGTCGGCGGCCGCCCCCGGGCCGGCCAGATCGCCCGGTCGCTGGGTCAGCTGGACACCGCCTTCGCCGAGGACCGCCCGGTGGCCGTGGTCGTCCAGGGCGACACCAACGCGACCCTGGCCGGGGCGCTGGCCGCCAACGCCCGGGAGATCCCGCTGGTCCACGTCGAGGCCGGACTGCGCAGCTTCGACCGGGCGATGCCCGAGGAGCACAACCGGGTGATGGTCGACCACGTCTCCGACCTGCTCTGCGCCGCCACCGGGGAGAACGTCGCCAACCTGCGTGCCGAGTCGCTGGCCGAGGAGCGGATCGAGCTCACCGGCAACACCGTCGTCGAGGTGGTCCGCCGTCAGCTGCCGGACGGGGCCGCCCGCGCCGCCCTGCTCGCCGCGCACGGGCTGCGCCCGGACGGGTACGTGCTGGCCACCGTGCACCGCCCGGAGAACACCGACACCGCCGAGGCGCTCGGCGCGGTGCTCGCCGAGCTGGACCGGATCGCCCGGGCCGGCACCCCGGTGCTGTTCCCGATGCACCCGCGCACCCGGGCCGCCGTCGAGCGCTTCGGCCTGGACGGCCTGCTGGAGCGGCTGGCCGTCACCGGCCCGGTCGGCTACGGCGACTTCCTGGGCCTGGCGGGCCACGCGGCCCTGCTGGTCTCCGACTCCGGCGGCGTGCAGGAGGAGTGCACGGTGCTCGGCCGCCCGCTGCTGGTGGTGCGCCGCTCCACCGAGCGTCCGGAGGCGGTGGCGGCCGGCTTCGCCGCGCTGGTGCCGCCCGGCGAGGAGCTGGGCGCCCTGGCCCGCGCCTGGCTCTCCGACACCCCCGAGCGGCTCACCCGGCTGGCGGCCACCCCGAGCCCGTACGGCGACGGCCTGGCCTCGGCCCGGATCGCCGCGCTGACCACCGCGATCGCCGGGCCGGCCGGGGTCGGGTCCGCACCACTGGCCGCGTAACGCCCCCTTGACAGCAGAATTGGTCTACTCCACCTTGTGAGGCAAGTCTCCGTTCCCGACCGGGACTTGAGTTGTCGGTAGCTCCCGCACGCGCACCATCGACACCCCGGACGGCGTTCCTCCCCCACGAGGCGCCGCCGGGCCTCCCCCACTGGAGACGGAGTCATGCCACCTGCCCGACACCGGCGCCCGCGCGCCGTCCGTTCGCTGCTCGCCGGAGCGAGCGCCCTGGTCATCGGCCTGGGCGGACTCGCCCTGGCCGACGGCACCGGCGCCCATGCCGCCGACAGCGATCTGATCACCAACGGCGGCTTCGAGACCGGGAACCCGTCCGGCTGGACCTGTTCGAGCGCCACGGTCCGGAGCACCGCCGCGCACTCCGGCACGTACGCCCTGCAGTCCACCCCGAGCGGGAGCGACACCGGCGAGTGCACCCAGACCGTCGCGGTGAAGCCCTCCTCCTCGTACACCCTGAGCTCCTGGGTCCAGGGCTCGTACGTCTACCTGGGCGCCCGCGGCACCGGCGGCACCGATCCGAGCACCTGGACCCCCGGCGGCACCGGCTGGACCCAGCTGAGCACGGGCTTCAGCACCGGCCCGAACACCACCAGCGTCACCGTCTACCTGCACGGCTGGTACGGGCAGCCGGCCTTCGCCGCCGACGACGTCTCGCTGCTCGGGCCCGGCGGACCGCAGCCGTCCCCGAGCCCGACCGCCACCACCACCGCCTCACCGAGCCCGACGGCCACCGCCACGGGCACCGGCAGCCCCACCCCCACCGGGACGTCGACCCCGACCAGGCCCCCGGGCCTGCCCAAGCACATCCTCACCGGCTACTGGCAGAACTTCGACAACGGCGCCACCGTCCAGCGGATCAGCGACGTCCCGGCCGCCTACGACATCATCGCGGTCTCCTTCGCGGACGCCACCGCCACCCGCGGCGGCCTGAGCTTCACCCTCGACCCCGCCCTCTCCTCCCGCCTCGGCGGCTACACCGACGCCCAGTTCAAGGCCGACATCGCGGCCAAGCGGGCGGCCGGAAAGCGGGTGGTGCTCTCCATCGGCGGACAGAACGGCACAGTCTGGGTGGGCGATTCCGCCTCGGCCGCGAACTTCACCGACTCCGCCTGGGCACTGATGCAGGGTTACGGCTTCGACGGGATCGACATCGACCTGGAGAACGGCATCAGCTCCACCTACATGGGCCAGGCGCTGCACGCCCTGGCGGCGAAGGCCGGGAGCGGATTCGTCCTCACCATGGCGCCGCAGACGATCGACATGCAGTCGACCGGCATGGAGTACTTCAAACTGGCGCTGAACGTGAAGGACATCCTCACCATCGTCAACATGCAGTACTACAACTCCGGCGCGATGAACGGCTGCGACGGGAACGTCTACTCGCAGGGCACCGAGAACTTCCTCACCGCGCTGGCCTGCATCCAGCTCAAGGGCGGGCTGCGCCCCGAGCAGGTGGGGCTCGGGGTGCCGGCCTCCACCAGCGCCGCCGGCGGCGGGTACCTCGCCGCCGGCACGGTCAACAACGCACTGGACTGCCTGGCCTCCGGAACCAACTGCGGCAGCTACAAGCCGGACACCAAGTGGCCGGGCATCGGCGGCGCGATGACCTGGTCGACCAACTGGGACGCCAAGGCGGGCAACCCGGTCGCGAGCACCATCGGTTCGCATCTGCACGCCATGCCGTAGCCGGACCGGCCGGCCTGCCTGCCTGGCTGCCGGCGGCCCGGGTTCAGACCCCGGCCCGGGCCTCCGGCACATGCGCGGCGCCGCCGTGTCGACGGCGCAACTCGGCCGTGATCTCGGCCAGTTCGCCGTCGGGCAGCAGCGGCAGCATCATCGCGACGCCCTGCAGCAGGCCGCCGAGCAGGAAGGTGGTGTCCGGCGTCGCCGCCACCAGGCCGCGGACCTCGGCCACCTCGCCGGCCGCCACCGCCTCGATCAGCCGGGCGGCGCTCGCGGTCTCCTCGTCCACGTCGACCGCGCCGGTGTCCTCCGGGGCGCGCCGGGCCATCGCCCGCAGCACCCTGTCGCCGACCTCGGGGGCGTACGCCTTGCGGACGGCCTCGGCGGCGATCCAGGTGAGCAGGGTGGTCACCTCGCGCTCGGCGTGCTCGGCGAACAGCAGGTCCAGCTCGTGGTCGAACGCGATCTGGTTGCCGTGCCGGAACGCGAGCAGCAGGGTCGCCGCCCTGGCCTTGGCCTCCTCGACCGCCTCCACAGGCAGTTCGTCGGCCAACTCCTCGGTCACCACCACGCCATGCCCTCCCGTCCGTCGCTCAGCAGGAACGCTCAGCGGAAACGCCCATTCGGAAACTCCGTGCACACGGTACACAGCGGACCTGCAAACTTCCGCGAACCCGCGCGGGCAAGACCGGAATCAATTCGCTCGGAATAGGACCTCACCCGGTCGCAGGATGATAATTCGCCGGAAGGGAGCAATGTTTCTGGGCTATTTGGTGTAGTGAAAGCACCCGGGTAGCCGTTCCGGAAGCGAACACCGGAAAAACGCCCGAGGGGCCGCACCCCGCGTGTCGCGGTGTGCGGCCCCTCGGGGACCGGTCCGGGCTCAGCCCTGCGGCAGCGCCGCGAGCTGGGCGGTGATCCGGGCGATGTCGGCCTCGGCGGCCTCCTGGCGGCCCCGGATCTTGGCGACCACCTCGTCCGGCGCCTTGGCGAGGAACGCCTCGTTGCCGAGCTTGGCGGTGGTCTGGGCCTTCTCCTTCTCGGCGGCCGCGAGGTCCTTGGCCAGGCGCTTGCGCTCGGCCGCGACGTCGATGGTGCCGGAGAGGTCCAGCGCGACGGTGGCACCGGCGACCGGCAGCGAGGCGGTGGCCGCGAAGCCCTCCTCGGGAACGGTCAGCCGCAGCAGCGAGCGGATCGCGGCCTCGTGGACGGACAGCACGGTGCCGGCCAGCTCCAGCTGGGCCGGGACGCGCTGCGCGGGCTGGAGGCCCTGGTCCGAACGGAACCGGCGGACCTCGGTGACCACCTGCTGGAGGGTGGCGATCTCCGACTCGGCGGCCGCGTCACGGTAGCCGCTGTCCTTCGGCCACGCGGCCACGACCAGCGACTCGGCGCCGGTGAGCGTCGTCCACAGCGCCTCGGTGACGAACGGGACGACCGGGTGCAGCAGCCGCAGCGTGACGTCCAGGACCTCGCCCAGCACCCGGCGCGAGGCGTCCGCCTGCGGGCCGCCCTTGGCCAGGGTGGTCTTGGAGAGCTCGACGTACCAGTCGAAGACCTCGTCCCAGGCGAAGTGGTACAGCGCGTCCGTCGCCTTGGCGAACTGGAAGTCGTCGTACAGCGCGTCCACCTTGGCGACGGTGGCGTTCAGCCGCGACAGGATCCAGCGGTCGACCGCGGTCATGTCCTCGGGCGCGGGCAGCGCGCCCTCGGTGGTGGCGCCGTTCATCAGCGCGAAGCGGGTCGCGTTCCAGATCTTGTTGCAGAAGTTGCGCGAGCCCTTGACCCAGTCCTCGCCGATCGGCACGTCGGCGCCCGGGTTGGCGCCGCCGGCCAGGGTGAAGCGGACGGCGTCGGCGCCGTAGGCGTCCATCCAGTCCAGCGGGTCCACGGCCGTGCCGGAGGACTTCGACATCTTCTTGCCGAACTCGTCGCGCACCAGACCGGTCAGGGCGACGGTCTTGAACGGCGCCTCGCCGTCCATCGCGTACAGGCCGAACATCATCATCCGGGCGACCCAGAAGAAGATGATGTCGTGGCCCGTCACCAGGACGTCGGTCGGGTAGAACTTCTCCAGGTCCGCGGTCCGCTCCGGCCAGCCGAGCGTGGAGAACGGCCACAGACCGGAGGAGAACCAGGTGTCCAGGACGTCCGGGTCCTGGACCCAGCCCTCGCCGGTCGGCGGCTGCTCGTCCGGACCGACGCAGACGACCTCGCCCTCGGGGCCGTACCAGACCGGGATCCGGTGGCCCCACCAGAGCTGGCGCGAGATGCACCAGTCGTACATGTTGTCGACCCAGTCGAAGTAGCGGCGCTCCAGCTCCTTCGGGTGGATCTCCACCTTGCCGTCGCGGACGGCGTCGCCGGCGGCCTTGGCCAGCGGCTCGACCTTGACCCACCACTGCAGCGACAGCCGCGGCTCGACCACGGTGTGGCAGCGCGAGCAGTGGCCCACGGCGTGCATGTACGGGCGCTTCTCGGCGACGATCCGGCCCTGCTCGCGCAGCGCGCCGACGACGGCCGAGCGGGCCTCCAGCCGGTCCATGCCGAGGAAGGGGCCGTGCACGGTGATCGCACCGCGCTCGTCCATGACCGTCAGGTTGGGCAGGTCGTGGCGCTGGCCGATGGCGAAGTCGTTCGGGTCGTGCGCGGGCGTCACCTTGACGGCGCCGGTGCCGAACTCCGGGTCGACGTGCTCGTCCGCGACGACCGGGATCTCACGGTCGGTCAGCGGCAGCTTGATGGTCCGGCCGATCAGGTGCCGGTAGCGCTCGTCCTCGGGGTGGACGGCCACCGCGGTGTCGCCCAGCATCGTCTCGGCCCGGGTGGTGGCGACGACGATCGAGTCCTCGCCCTCGCCGTAGCGGATCGAGACCAGCTCGCCCGGCGTGTCCTCGTGCTCCACCTCGATGTCGGACAGCGCGGTGAGGCAGCGCGGGCACCAGTTGATGATGCGCTCGGCGCGGTAGATCAGGCCGTCGTCGAAGAGCCGCTTGAAGATGGTCTGGACGGCCTGGGACAGGCCCTCGTCCATGGTGAAGCGCTCGCGCGACCAGTCCACGCCGTCGCCGAGGCGGCGCATCTGGCCGAGGATGCGGCCGCCGTAGCTCTTCTTCCACTCCCAGACCTTCTCGACGAAGGCCTCCCGGCCCAGGTCGTGGCGGGAGAGGCCGGACTCGGCGAGCTGCTGCTCGACCTTGTTCTGGGTGGCGATGCCGGCGTGGTCCATGCCCGGCAGCCAGAGCGTCTCGTAGCCCTGCATGCGCTTGCGGCGGGTCAGCGCGTCCATCAGCGTGTGCTGGAAGGCGTGGCCCAGGTGCAGGGCGCCGGTGACGTTCGGCGGCGGGATGACGATGGTGTAGGCGGGCTTGTCACTCTTCGCGTCCGCGGTGAAGTAGCCACGCTCCACCCAGCGCTCGTACAGCTCGCCCTCTACGTCCGCGGGGGTGTAGGTCGTCGGGAGGGTCGCTGCTTCGTCCCCGGCAAAGGTGCTCACGGGGCGCTGGTTCGTCGTGTCGGTCACGACGCACAGTTTACGTAACCGGGGGGAGGGTCACGAACCGCTTTCGGTGCCCGGACCCGCCGCGCCCGGGCGGGCCCCGGTCCGCCACCGTGCGGTAGCGTGCCCGGGCACTCGTCCGGCGGACCGGACGGGCACGGAACGACTGGACACCACGACAGGCCGCGGGTGCGGCGGGGGAGCACGAACGCAGATGTACGGCCAGGGACAGCAGTACCCGCAGGGACAGCCGCAGCCCTACGGCGGCCAGCCGCCGCAGTACGGGGGGCAGCCGCCGCAGTACGGCCAGCCGCAGCAGCAGCCCTACGGCGCTCCCCAGCCCCCGTACGGCCAGCCCCAGTACGGGCAGCCGCCGCAGCAGCCCTACGGCGCTCCCCCGCAGCCGTACGGCGCGCCGCCGCAGGCGCCGTACGGCCAGCCGGGCTACCCGCCGCCCCAGCAGCCCAAGGGCAAGGGCGGCCTGGTGATCGGGCTGGTGGTCGGCGCGCTGGTGCTGGGCGGCGGCGGCTACGCCGCCTGGTCGTTCCTCGGCGGCAAGGACGCGGGCGGCCAGTACAAGCTCACCGCCCCGCAGACGCTGCTGGACGGCTACGTCCAGAAGTCGGCGAAGGAGGAGGCCGCCGACATGAGCAAGCCCGAGGTCTCCAAGGTCGGCAAGGACCTGCACGCGGTGGTGGCCAGCTACGGCAAGGGCACCGACGTCAAGAACGTGGACTCGCTCTCGGTGATCGGGATCTACGGCGACCTCAACGACCCGGACCAGATCATCGCGGACTCGAAGAAGGACGGCGGCGGGGTCAGCTGGACCACGCCGATGACCGACTACCCCGCGAAGGACAGCCACGCCTCCGCCGGCAAGCTCAGCTGCGGCGTGATCAGCGTGATCGCCGGCAAGGCCGGGCCGACGGTCTGCGTGTGGGCGGACAAGTCCACCTACGGCCGGGTCACCTTCACGAAGATGAGCCTGGGCAGCACCGGCGGCGACAGCGGCCAGGGCGTCACCCCGGACCAGGCCGCGGAGAAGACCCGGGCGATCCGCGACGCCATGAAGGTCGCCAAGTAGCGCGCACGTGACACGGGAGGGGCCCCGCACCGGATCCGG